>JARRLJ010000467.1:0-2960 GCA_037387025.1 Gemmatimonadales bacterium | reverse complement strand
TCGGCGTGGAGGCAGAGGGACCTGGATTTCGTGACTAGTAAGGAATTCAGGGATCTGTTGGAGGCACACGATATCAAGCTTGTATCGTGGGATCAGGTGCGGCAGGTCATGTGATGTAAAATCGTCGGGCCGCGGCACAACCGGCCGCCAGCACCAACGCACTCATTCCGAAGCGCTGCCCATCTATCCTGGGCCTGTTAGCCATCTCCTTGGGTCGCTACTTTGAGGTACCCCCACTTGGGTCGGGGATGCTCACGGTGACGTTCAACAGACACCTTCGCTGTTCACAGTAGTCACCGTCCGCGTCGTTCGAAGTCTCAACGCCACGTGGGGGTGGCGCGTATATACACTAGTCGCAACTCGTTATATCGTCTATAGGAAAGGTGAATGCTACGTAGATCGTACACAGCCCTGATCCTGCTGGCATTGGCGCCGGGGGCTCTCGCAGCCCAGAGCCAACAGCCTCCTAACGGTACGGCCGCCGGCACCGATTTGGAGCCAGTCAATGTCCCCTCCGAGATCCGCGCAGTGCGGATCGAGTCGTCCGCGCCGTCGGTTGACGGCTGGCTCGACGATGAGGCGTGGCTGCACGTCCCACCGCTAGCTCAGTTGGTGCAGAAGGAGCCTGTTGAGGGGGCCCTACCCAGCGAATCTACCGAGGTGCGGTTCGCATATGATGACCGGGCACTCTACGTTGCGTTCCGTGCGTACGACAGGCAGCCGGAGCGTGTGTACGGCAGGCTCCAGCGGCGCGACGGCAGGACGGCATCCGACCAGCTGACGCTCTACATTGACTCGTACTACGACCAGAGAACATCCTACGAATTCCAGCTGAACCCCTCCGGAGCCAGGCGTGACGTCTTCATCTACAACGACGGAGGCGGACAGGATGACTCGTGGGATCCTGTTTACGATTGGGCCACCCAGAAGGACTCGGTGGGCTGGACTGCAGAACTGCGAATCCCATTCTCTCAGTTACGGTTCCCGTCCCGCGATTCATTGGTGTTCGGCATACGGGTGCAGCGGATGATCAACCGCCGCAACGAGGAGCTGAACTGGCCCTTCTTCAGGCGGGATCAGGTTGGGGAGGCGTCGCAGTACGGTGATCTGGTGGGGATTCAGGGAATTCCCAGCCCACGGCGAGTCGAGGTCGTCCCTTACACTGCCGCCGCCACTGAGTTTTCACCTGCCGAGGAAGCCAATCCGTTCGCCACGGGTCGGCGCTCCGACGTTCGACTGGGCGGAGATTTGAAGTACGGGCTGACCAGCGGTCTGACGCTCGATGCCACCGTCAACCCTGACTTCGGGCAGGTGGAGGCGGACGCCGCAGAAGTGAACCTCACCGAATTCGAGTCGTTCTTTCCCGAGAGAAGGCCGTTCTTTGTGGAGGGCACCGATCTGTTCCGTTTCGGTCTCAACCCCGTCGTGCGGTCGAGGTTCCCGGGCGGAGGCGGCGGAGGTGGCGGTGGACGGGGTGCGGAAGGGCTCGTGTTCACGCGGCGGATCGGTCGTCCGCCACAGGTTGGAGTCGACCCCGCCGGGGGGTACGCGGATCACCTGGGGCAGACCACTATCCTCACCGCTGCGAAGGTGAGCGGGCAGATCTCCGGTGGATGGGCGGTGGGACTGTTGCAGGCGTTTACGGCCAAGGAACACGTGCACACGGTGGATTCCGCTAGTGCTGAGGGCGAGTCGGCCGTCGAGCCATTCACCAGCTATACGGTACTCCGTGCCCAGCGCAATGTAAGCGAGGGTCAACTGGTGTACGGCGCAATCGGGACCGGTGCGATCCGTGATATGAACGAGCCTCAGTTCAACGAGTTGCACCGGAACGCGTTCACGGGTGGTGCGGACATCTACTATCGGTTCGGCGGTGACCGGTATGAGATGAGCGCAGCGGTGCTCGGCTCTCGCGTGGAGGGTGACGCGCAGGCGATACTCGAGACCCAGATGAGTTCTGCGCGCTATTACCAACGGCCGGACAAGACCCACACGACGCTCGATTCCAGTCGCACCAGTTTGGGCGGGTATGCCGGCAACTTCCGCATAGCAAAGGTGCTGGGGTTCGTTACCTGGGAAGGTCGCTGGGTGACCAGGAGTCCAGGTTTCGAGACCAATGACCTGGGCTTCTTGAGGCGCGCTGATCTGCACGAGGAGCGCGTCGAGGTGAACTTGAGGTGGCTCAGGCCGGGAACGGTGTTTAGGCGGTTCGAGATAGAGTTGTCACAGAACGCAGAGTGGACCTACGGGTGGGAGAGAACGCAGACAGGGGTAGACACGAGGGTGAGTGGCGACTTCCATAACTTCTGGAACCTGAGCCTGTCTGCCGACCGGTCGTTCTCGAGTCTTTCTGCCACGCTCCTTCGCGGTGGCCCCGCCTTTCGCGAACCAGGCAACTGGCGGTTCTCAGTCAACGGACGGACGGATTTCCGGCGACCGGTATGGCTCAGGGCAGGCATCAGACACGAGCGCGAGGACGCGAGCAACTCGCGCGAGTGGTCTCCCAACGTGGGTGTGGGAATCAGGCCGCCGGGACCGTTCTCTCTGACCGTCGGTCTCCGGTTCAACAAGTCTACTACGGACCGACAGTACGTATTGAGCGAGACTCCAGCGGATTCCACCTACTACGTTTTCGGGCGCTTGGACCGCACCGAATATTCCACCAACTGGCGCGTCGATCTGGCGATCACACCGCGTCTTTCGCTGGAGTTGTACGCCGAGCCTTTCATCTCGCACGGCGAGTACCTGTCTTTCAAGGTCGTCCGCGATCCGAAGGCGGAGGATTATGGAGCACGGTTCGATCCGCTGGAGGCAGACAGGCTCCAGCGTCCTGTTGACGGTGGTGACATCGCAGTGGATGCGGACAGGGACGGCAGCACCGACTTCAGCTTCGAAGAACCGAACTTCAAGGTGGTCTCGTTCCGCACCAATGCGGTCGTGCGCTGGGAGTTCCGACCCGG
>JARRLJ010000466.1:4183-5048 GCA_037387025.1 Gemmatimonadales bacterium | reverse complement strand
CACCCAATATTCTGCCCCGCTCATCCAGCGTTACAATGGCGTTCGGAGCGCTCGTGAGGAGAGCATCCAGGTAACTCCGTTCTCGGGCAGTCTTCTCTTGACTGATCTCGAACCTCTTGAACGCGCGCACCTGTCCAACCAGAGCATCGTACGCATTCTGGTGGAGACGAGTCATGGCCAACACGAACAGCACTATGAGTGCGAGCGACACCAGATGAGACCGATCTTGACCGCTGAGCACCACTGCAATCGCCAGTGGAACCACGAGGGTTCCCATCTGAAGGTGAAAGCTGATCCGATCTGCCGAGAACGTAACGGTCGCCCCGGCCACGAGCCCGGCGAAGATGACCATGATGATAGCGAGATCTTGAAACGGCAGCTGACGCGCAAGAAACAACACCATCACGCCCCAAACGACCCCCTGCGCGGCTGCCCAGCGGCGCATGACTCCAAACACCATCTGCGCGGGGGCTTGTGTCCGCAGCAGCCGCCGTCTCGCGAGCGATCGTACCAGGGTGGCCACGCAGGCGGCCGATGCCCACACGATCAAGATGGGGAGACTGACGGTGGGCCAAGCCAAGACCGCCACGACGAGTGCTAGGACCGCGTGCGAGATCTCCGCAGTGGGCCCCTCCGACAGCAGACGCTGTCCGAGCTGCGCTTTGAGTTCCGCTTCTACTCGCTCGTCACGCTCTACGGCCTTGGTTACGTCTCCGGGCATCCGTCCGATCAGGGACGGTCGTTTCCCGTGAAGCTCCGATTGATTGTTGGCCGGCTCGTCGTGCGGGGCGCTCATGCGATCCTTTCGCAAGTCTGCTACTGACAACGGCTTGGCTGAAATCTACGGAAACGCTGCAATATACGG
>JARRLJ010000466.1:0-4158 GCA_037387025.1 Gemmatimonadales bacterium | reverse complement strand
ATCTACGGAAACGCTGCAATATACGGCCTCCCGTCGGCTGTTGCTGCCCACTAGTTTACCTGATTCGCAACCTGGCCCTATAAGACCAACTGGAGACAATCAATGGCCAAGACGAGTTACTGGAGCGGAATCGCCGTTGCCACGGCCGTAGCAGCGGTGTCGGCGGCAGCCGTGTCGTGCACCGCGCGGGCGAATGCGGAGGCCGCCGAGGTGCTGGTGTACGCATCACCTACGTGAGGCTGCTGCGGCAAATGGGCCGAGCACTTGCGTGACAAGGGCTTCGAAGTGACAACCGAATACGTGGCCGATTTGGCAGCGGTGAAACGCGAGCACATGGTTACGTCCAACCTGACAGCTTGCCACACTGCGGTGATCGACGGATACGTGATCGAGGGACATGTTCCGGCTGAGGTGATCTACCGCCTGCTTGATGAGCGACCTGACATAGTTGGCCTTTCGGTGCCGGGTATGCCGATCGGCTCACCTGGCATGGAGGGTTCTCCCGCCGAACATTACAATGTGCTCACCTTCGACCGGCAGGGAAACACGCAGGTCTACGCGAGCTACTAGGGATAGTCTATCCCGCAGGTTCGCGAGTTCCGCTACTCGCTTGCGCCGGCAGCGTCGCGGTGCAAGCGAGCAGTTTCCCCCATACCGTTCCCGAACCGTCGGCGTGTCATACACTCCAGCTCTGCAATCTGCGACCTGCACTCTGCAATCTCTTACTACGCCTGCCTGGCGATCGGTCTGGTCAAACAGGTAGGTCCGCCGGCTCCCTTGTCGCATATCTCACGCCCCGCAAACGTGATCACCTCCGCGCCCGCCCGCTCCAGTCTCTCTCGAGTAACGGGGTTTCCTTCGAGCATGATGCACTTGCGTGGGGCCACGGCGAGCACGTTACATCCCATTGCATAGAACTCCTTATCAGGGACTTCCACCAACATGTAACCGCGAGCGATCAACTGCTCTCTCAAGCTGGGAGGCACGAGCGGGGAATAAACCAGTGCCAGGTCGGCATCGATCGGACTCAAGATCGACATCAAATGGAACACATCACCTGGGACTCTACAGTCAGGCAGAGGAACAACGACAAACTCATCTACACAATCACAAAGTAGTTGCTTTAGCTGCCGGATCCCCTCCTCGTTGGTCCTGGGTCCCTGGCCAATTGCTAGACATCGGTTATCGAATTCTCGATTGTCGGGTCCATAATGGGTGAGGGAACCTTGGAGGGTGGCGACTCGGTTATTGCTCGTTCGAGATCCGGTCGCCCGAGGTAGTTCAGATCGCTCCACTGCGAATCGATGAGGTAATCATCTATAAACGCGTCTTTCGCGTGTTTCATCACGAGGCGCCCAATGGCTCCAACCTCAGATTGGGTACCCGACGTCATGCCGCATCCCTCTCGATCTCACGTCCTCTCCTCCAGTTGATCCAGACGTACACGGGGATGCCGGCGACCAGAAGAAGGACTCCGAGATAGACTATGTCCTTTCCCGCTCCGGCGATTGCCCACAGGGAGTAGAGAAACGCCAACACGGCGATGATGGAAGCTCCCACTAGGCGCTGTCCTCTGAAGCGATCCCGCTCCTTGATGAAGATCATCAGTTCTCCCGTGCTCGACAGAGTGTATGCCACGAGAGTGTTCAGAGCTGCCAGGAGGATTATGAAGTTGAACTGCTCCACGAGTCCTTTGCTGTAATTCATTACTATCAACAGGGTCACTAACACACTGGACATCAGAATCCCGACCGCCGGTGTTCCGCTGGGCGAGGTCTTTCCAAAAGCCGCAGGAAACAGCCCGTCCCGGGCTGCTGCGAGCGGTATCTGACCTTGCAGCAATATCCATCCGTTGAGAGCACCGAAACACGAGATCGCCGCACCTGCTCCCACGGCGTAGCCCGCCCAATCACCCCATAGCTCGCGTGCCGCGTCAGCGAACGGTGCGTTTGACGCGGCCAAGCCGGCAGGCGGAATGATTCCCATTACTGCGATGGTACCCAGTATGTACACGCAGGCGGCGAGCAACGTCCCAAGTATGGTGGCACGCGGTATGGTCCTAACGGGATCATCCACATCGTCGGCCGGTATGGTCGCGGACTCCAGTCCCAGGAATGCCCACAGCGTTAGGGCTATCGACGCAGTGATCGCCGATCCGTTCGAGCCGCCGCTCAAGTTGAATGGGCGGAAGTGCTCGAGATTGAAGAAGAGGAGTCCGAGCGTGGCGACGGCTAGTAGCGGTACTAGCTTGAGAATGGTGGTGACCAACTGCACCCAACCGGCGTTACGCACACCCGCTGAATTGACCCAACTGAGCGACCAGATGGCAACGAGCGCAACCATAGCCGCCATAACGCCGTTCGTCGCCAACGCCGGCCAGAACACCGTCATATAACTCACGAAGGCCACGGCGATGGCCGCGTTGCTGGTCCAGATCGAGATCCAGTACCCCCACGCTACCAGAAACCCGGCGAAATCCCCGAAGCCACGTCTACTGTAAGCGTATGGCCCACCGGCTTTCGGTATGAGGCTGCTCAAGCGCGCGAAGACCAGGGCTAGCAAGAGAGCACCGCCTGCCGTGATGAGCCATCCCACTATGCTTATACCGCCATATACAGCGAGCGAGGCAGGCAGTAGAAACACGCCGGACCCAATCATGTTCCCGACAACGAGAGAAGTCGCCATCGGAAGTCCCAGCTTTCTCTGCCTACCAGAGCGAGTCACGACGAGTTGGCTCCCTACGATTTCTAGAACGGGTCCGATGTTCGCTTGTTTAGTGAGATTTCTACTGGCAAGCTGGTTCGAATCTACAAAGCTGGACTAAATGTTGGTCGCCGCTGGATGCATGCGTTTGATGGTCAGCATCGAACACGAGAGGCACCCGTGATCAACCTGCAACGTATTCATCCAGCTCCGCGATCAATCCATCCTTCGCGTCTTCATCGAGGAACGACGCTTCGAACGAATTCCGGACCACGCGGTAGATGTCTTCGCGGCTGAGGCTCAAGCCTTCTTGCGTAGCCACGAAGTTCTCAGTCATGTAGCCGCCAAAGTACGCGGGGTCGTCGGAGTTGATCGTAACGCACAGATCTTGTTCCAGCAGTTGCTTGAAGTTGTGGCTGGCAATCTCATCGAACACACATAGCTTCACGTTGGAAAGGGGACAGACCGTCAACGGAATACGTTCTTCTCGCAGCCTATTGACAAGCTTTGGGTCCTCCAAGCAGCGAACACCGTGATCGATCCGCTTTGCCTGCAGGAGATCCAGTGCTTGCCAGATGTATTCGGGTGGGCCCTCTTCTCCCGCATGAGCTACAGTAAGGAACCCTTCTTCTCTGGCTCGGTCGAAAATTTCCTTGAATTTTTCCGGCGGATGCCCCACCTCGGACGAATCGAGGCCAACTGCGACTATCGAGTCCTTGAACGGCACGGATTGCTCCAAGGTCTCCAGCGCCGCCTTGGCACTGAGATGCCGCAAGAAGCACATGATCAGGCGCGAGGTCATCCCGAATCTCTCCTCCGCATCGTCCAGCGCCTGTTTGATTCCCGCAATCACGGTCTGGAACGAAATGCCTCTATCAGTGTGGGTCTGAGGATCGAAGAAGATCTCCACGTGACGCACGTTCTGCCCCTGGACTCTCTCCAGATACGCCCAAGTCATGTCGTAGAAGTCTCGTTCCTCCCGAAGGACATTTGCGCCTTGATAGTAGATATCGAGAAACGATTGCAGGTCGGTGAATTCGTAGGCGTGGCGAACGTCCTCTACCGAATCGAACGGGATGTCGATGCCGTTGCGGCTCCCGATTTCGAACATCAACTCCGGTTCTAGCGTGCCTTCTATGTGCAAGTGCAGCTCAGCCTTGGGAATCTTATGTAGAAAGTCTCTCATCTTCGGACTCCACTCTGCCTGTTGTTGGTATCGAGCATTATGCTCACACGATCGATTGGCGGCAAGGCATATAGCACCAGGCTTCAGTCCACTGTTTATCTTGTTTGTGCCAGAACCGCCTAGAGGCACCTGAATGGCGCAGTCTATTCCCAGCCGCCTGAGACAGATCCATGATGCTCTGCGCCAGACAGAGCAGATCTACATGGTGTTGGTTTCTGTCGTGATCGGGCTGCTGGGAGGTTTCTGCGCCGTAGGCTTCCGCCTGCTGA
>JARRLJ010000465.1:0-2969 GCA_037387025.1 Gemmatimonadales bacterium | reverse complement strand
CCAAGGCCGCACGGTTGGATCCAGTGGAAGCTCTCAGATACGAGTGAATACGCTCTCCGCACGAAGTAGTGAGCGTTGCGGGATTCACCACAGTTGACGCCATACTGACCGTACCAGTGCAAGTGCACCATCCATGCCGATTACTGAGGCCCTTCGCATCGCGCTGAACTCCATTGCCGCACACAAGCTGCGTTCCTTCTTCACGTTGTTGGGCATCATCGTCTCTGTTGCTTTCCTCGTAGCGGTCGTCGCCATAATCCAGGGAATGAACGCGTACGTGAGTGAGAAGCTCGCAGGGGCCATCGTCGGGACCAACGCATTCCAGATCCGCAGACAGCCAATAGCAGTTGCCCAGCTCGACGATGAAGAGTGGCGTGAAATCCAGCAGCGCCCGCTCATCGATGAACACGACGCCGAGTTCGTGCGCCGCGCCCTCCCCGATGCCCAGGCAATTGCCATGCAATCCGGATTTCCCACACCTCTAGTCGATGTCCATTGGAGCAATCGCACTGTCGGGGATGTGCTCATATTCGGTGTGACAGCGCCGTATCAGGTTGTACAGGACTATCGGTTCACTGCCGGTGAGCCGCTCAGCGACATAGACGTGAGGGAACGTCGTTACAAAGTTGTGCTCGGTTGGGACGTTGCTGACAAGCTATTTGGCAACCCTTCCATGGCAATAGGCCAGTCGATCCGAGTCGGACGCCTCCCGGTCGCCGTTAAAGGGGTTACCGAGAAGAAAGGAACCGTTTTAGGCCAGTCGTTTGACGGTTTTGTGCTGCTACCGTTCTCGACCTTTGAAAGTGTTTACGGGAGACGACAGACCATCACCATATCAGTGAAGATGCCACCTGGCTTCGAGATCGATGATGCCATGCAGCGTGGCGAAGAAGCGATGCGCATCGCCCGCCAACTACGGCCCGGTGAGCCGAACAACTTCGCAGTGGACAAGGCCGACGCCCTGGTCGAGTTCTGGACAAACTTGACTCAGGTGCTGTTCACGGTGATTCCCGCAGTTGTGGCCATAGGACTCATCGTAGGTGGGATTGTCATAATGAACATCATGCTAATGACGGTCAGAGAGAGGACCAGGGAGATTGGCATTCGCAAGTCGTTGGGGGCGAGGCGTAGAGACATTCGTCGCCAGTTTCTGTCGGAATCGGTCACTCTGGCGTGCATAGGTGGAGCCCTCGGTGTCTTGGCAGGTTGGGCTCTCGCAACTCTGATATCGGTGCTCTCACCGCTGCCAGCCAGGGTCACGCCGTGGTCTGTTTCGGTTGCGCTGGCCCTAGGTGCGACAATAGGCATAGTGTTCGGCGTTTATCCGGCAACTCGAGCAGCGCGGCTCGATCCGGTTGTGGCGTTGCGCCAGGAGTAGGACGTGCGACTCGCAACGCTGCACGAGGGAGTTGTAATAGCGATCACGGCCATCGCCAGTAACAAGCTGCGTTCTGCACTCACCATACTTGGGGTGGTGATTGGAGTTTCGACGGTGATGGCAATGGCATCGATCGTGGCGGGACTGCGTTCGCAGATCATCCGCACGATAGAAGTAGCCGGGCCGACCACATTCTACGTAGTTCGCTTCTTCTCCCAGACACCACTCAATCCAGATGCACTACCAAAGGAAGTACGGGTTCGCCCGGTCCTAGAGGCAGATGAAGCGGAGGTCGTCGGACGACTGCCTGGTATCAAATACAGTGCCATTTGGATACAGATGTTCCAGCGAATGGAGTATCAAGGCACTCGCACCCAGCTTGCGACCATCTATGCTGCGGACAACCGTTACATGGAGATTGCGGGTGGCACACTCTTGAGGGGACGTTTCTTCCTGGAGAGTGAGCAGCGCAGTGGTGATGCTGTGGTCGTGCTGGAAGAGAAGTTCGCATTGAGACTGTTCGGGCAGCTTGACCCGCTGGGACATCGCGTGAGAATCGGTGGGCGGCCACTGCTGATCATTGGGGTGTACAAAAACCCAGACAACATCTTTCAACCGCCTACGCAGGAAATCGCGGCTATCCTTCCATACGAGACGGCACACCGGTACTTCCGTTACGACGAGACGAATGCCCTCTGGATAGTGGTCAAGCCACAATCCGATGTCACAGTTGCAGAGGCGCAAGCCGCGGTTACTGTGGCGCTGCGGCGTCACCGCAAACTACGACCAGCCGATCCTGATACTTTTGACCTCATCACGCAGGATCAGATCCTAGATATCTTCAATCAGCTTACGGGCGTATTCTTTCTCGTCATGGTCGCGCTGTCGAGCGTAGCGCTAATGGTGGGTGGTATTGGCGTGATGGCAATCATGATGGTCTCTGTAACGGATCGCACACGCGAAATAGGTGTGCGCAAGGCGGTGGGAGCCACCCGACGAGAAATCCTGTGGCAGTTCCTGGTTGAGGCTGCGACGCTCACGCTACTCGGCGGAACCTTCGGTGTCATACTTGGAATTGGAGCTGGCGAGCTGCTGAAAAATCTGCTCGGGTTCGACGCTGGAGTACCCATTTGGAGTGCCGGCCTCGCTTGCGCTGTATCTGCTGGAATTGGCGTCATATTCGGCTTGCTACCAGCAGACCGAGCTGCCAAGTTGGATCCTGTCGAAGCGTTGAGATATGAATGACAAACAGCAGTTCCCCTCAATTGCCATGCATCCCCAATGGTGAAGCGTAACCGACACCGCGTTGCGGAGCGGACTGGAGTGATCGCCGAATGAGTGAACAGGTAGATTTGCTGGCCATCGCTGCCCACCCAGACGACGTAGAACTCACCTGTGCGGGCACGCTCGTGAAGGCGGCTAAGGCCGGCCATAGGACAGGGATCATCGACTTGACGAAGGGCGAAACTGGAACGAGAGGAACACCGGACACACGAGCTAACGAAGCCGCTCGAGCGGCTACCGTCATGGGTGTCGCCAGTAGGATCAACGCGGGATTGCCCGATGCTAGACTTCACAACACCGACGACAC
>JARRLJ010000464.1:0-2981 GCA_037387025.1 Gemmatimonadales bacterium | reverse complement strand
GACCATCATCACATCGAGGTTCCGCACATACATATCCGCCATTCGGTCGACATAGCGTGCCAGCTGACGCGAGATACCGTCCACCTCACCGCCTGTTCGCCGCTGACTCCGAATCTGACGCAGAATTTTATTGAACTCGGTGGCCGAGATCTCGATGGTGCCGGAATCACGAGTCGCTTGTTGCAGACCCGGACCAGCGAGTTCCTGCAGAGTGATCTCCAACGGGGGAGTGCCGTCGGAAAAGACGCGAGCGTGGGTGTTGTCTATCACGCCGCTGATTCCCTCGATATTGCCGATCATGTCGTTGTTCAGGACCGCCCGGATGTTCCAGCCATTTTCCTTGGCGTAGCGGGCCACCGTAGCACCGCCGAACAGTCCCTGCTCCTCTCCCGACAAGCCGAGATAGACGATCGAACCATTGAATCTGTATTTGGTGAGTACCCGGGCGGCTTCGATCGTGCCGGCCATGCCGCTGGCATTATCGTTTGCGCCCGGGTTGGAGTCTGTGGGAGCTGCACCCGCCCCCCGACTTATGATGTTATCGATGTCACCGCTCATGATCACCATGCGGTTGGGATCGGTCGTCCCTCGCTGTATCGCAACCACGTTCACCACGTTGGTGGACTCGGGTATGCGCCGCTGGGGTGGGTAGACCTCACTGACGAAGAACACTTCCAGACATCCTCCGCACGCCGCCGAAATGCCGTCGAACTCGGCTTTGATCCAGCGCCGTACCGCACCAATGCCGCGGGTCGCCGATAGCGTGTCGGACAGGGTATGTCGTGTTCCAAAGCTCACCAGCTTCGTTATGTAGGTCTCGATCTGAGCCGCCGAGATCGAGTCGACTATGTCGTATATGCGCTCATCTTCTCTGGATGGCGGTTGTTGGCCCCAGGTCGATGTAGCTACCGGAAGGGACAGGACCCCACACAGACACAGAATGGAGAAGGTGGATCGCATCGGATCTCCTGGCGTGAAAACCATCAACCCGGGTGAACCCGGGCGGAAATTGGGGCCTACGCTACGCCTTCACCCACATTGACGCAAGTCGGACGCGTCGTAGCTTAAGTATCGTTACACAATCGAACGTATCGCGATCGAATACGAGGATGCGTATATGCGCCGTTCTCATCTGCTATTGACGCTCGCTAGCGTTGTAGTCGTAGGTTGCAGTACCGAGCTATCCGTGCGGGCGCGGGCAGAAGTCGAGCAGGCCGTCCAGGCCCAGATGGACATCTGGGTCCGGGCGATGAACAACATGGATCTTGATTCTCTCTTGGCGTTGCACAATCCGGTGCCGGAACTGACTGTCATCTGGGCTGACGGCACTGTGGCGCACGGTTGGGATGAGGAAAAGGAGCTGCACGAACAGGCCTTCCAAGGCGTCGACCGCGTGAACTTCGGAGTGCAGAATGTTGAGATCCAGGTTTTGAGCCGTGACATAGCCTTGGTCATCTTCAGGCACTCCACCGACGTGATTCTAGCCGACGGTGAGCGAGGCACACCTACTGCGGGGTTTGTTTCGATGGTGTGGACTGAGGATCCGGCAGACGGCGAGTGGAAGATCCTGATGGAGCACCACTCGGTCCGGCCGCCCGCCGGTAGCTCCGACTCTGGATCGTAAGCTCTGTATCCCCTCACCCCACTCGAGTCCCTTCCCTTGAGTGGGGTTCCGGCGGGATGGAGGACAGTCAACCGCTTGTGCGATAGACGGTTACCACTTATTCTGTTGCGACTCTCCACTGGAGGCCCGGCTGGTGTCGGACCCCTTCCTTAGTTCAGACGACTATAGCGAACGGGCGCATCGTCTCTACAACGAGGGCCGGTATGATGAGGCGCTCGACGTGTTGCACGACGGCCTGGACGTATATCCGTTCTCGGTGGACCTGCATGTGGGCATGGCGTACGCCAGACTGGCACGGGAGGAATATGCCTGGTCCCGGCAGAGCTTCGAGAAAGCGCTCGGGTTGGATCCTGATCACGAGGAGGCGTTGGCGGGCTTGGGTGAATCTCTCCTGAAGCTGGGAGAGAGAGCGGCCGCACTGCGCTGTTTCGACCGCATTCTGGCCTTGGGCTTCCGTGAAGACCATGATCTGATGCTGCAGCTCGGGCGGGCTCTGTTCCGCGAGTCCATGGTCGATCACGCCCGCGGGTTCTTCGAGATCGCGGTCGGTTGCCACAACGACTCGTCGGAAGCGGCGGCGTGTCTTGGTTATGCGGCGCACCGGCTGGGCGATGAAGACGGGGCCCTGTATTGGCTTCGCCGCTCGTTGGATCTCGACTCCGCCCACCCAGAAGCGCGCATCTACTTGGGGAACCTGCTGTACGATCGCGGTGAGTATGAGGCGGCACTGTTCCATTTTGAACAAACTGATCCCTCAGACCATGTGGATGAACTGGCGGCTTGGCGGCTCATCGAACTGAAGAAATCCATATACCGGTTGCCGTCGGACGACGTCGAGCTGCTACCGTGGTCAGGTCGTTTGGCCGAACTCGCTGAGCTGACTGATCCCATCGACCAGCTCCTTGCCGAAGTGGAAGCGACGCAACCCGACGGCACCTTCCGGGATCCCCGCCAGCTCGAGCTGTTCGGTACGCTGTTGGTGGAACTTCAGGGTATGCAGCGGCGGCCTGCCGAGACTCACAGGGTGAAGACCGCATCGGGCGTCACCTACACGGGCTCGTGGGAGGAGATAATACTGCAGATGAAGATGGACGACCGCGAGTTGTCCGAGTCTTCGCTCGAGCAGTACATGCTCAGAGTAGCCCGCCGCAGCCGCTCCGAGACCGGACTCGCGATACCGGTAACTGACGCCGAGAGCTTCGTCCAAGGTGCCGCCGCAGCGGGACTATTGATGATCCTGCGCTAAAGGGGTGCGGTGGGGACGGTCCCTTGCCGTCTCGTGCCGCCCCTTACCGTCCCTTACCGCCCCTTCAATGTCCTGGACCGCCTCAGTTCGCAAACAAGTCCTTCCCAACGG
>JARRLJ010000463.1:0-2983 GCA_037387025.1 Gemmatimonadales bacterium | reverse complement strand
CCCGGGACGACCCACCGGCGTCGGACCGATTGGAGGTGGTACATTCACGGGCGGGCAGCTCAATGCCTGGTCCCTTGGGCAGCGCCGCGAGCCCTGGAGCGCCACATGACCGTCTTCATTGCAACCAGCAAGCAGTTCTATCCCGACGCAAAGAGGCTCGTGTCAGAGCTGCGCTCAGCCAGTGTGCAGGTGTATCACCCCTATTTCGACTTGAATCCAAACGTTGTCGACTCCGATCCCGACTTCAAGCAGCGCGTCACGCTGCAGCATTTTCCGGAGATCGATGATTCCGACGTCTTCTATGCACTCACACCGAACGGATACGCCGGCTGCAGCGTCACCATCGAGCTCACTTACGCTTACGCACGCGGCAAGCGAATCATCGCGTCTGAGGAACCTGCAGAGTTCGCTCTTCGCGCATTGGTGGCGGAGACCTGCCCCCCTTCAGACCTCTACACGCGTCTATAGAGAGGCCGCTGCCTAACGAGGCACTGCAGCCGACCTTCCGCCGCTCGCCTGCCACGCCCTCTCGCTGCCGGCAGTCGGAAACGGCAGGATGGGGGAGCTGCGACGACACACCGGCATCCGTCCGATGGAACGTGGTACATTGATGAGCCGGCAGCTCGATGCCGATCCGTTGGGAGGCGGGGCGGTCCCCCGGGACACGCCGAATCGTCAGAAGGAGGACGGCATGACCGACTTCCATCCGCTTCTTCAGGATCCCAAGATCGAAGCGGTTCTCGACCGCGCGTATCGGGAGTGGAAGGGACAAAGGCGCAAACTCGTACGACTTCTGCCGCTCCTCCCCCGCCTCCTCCTAGGGCGGAAGCTCAACTGGGGCGACATGGTTTCCCGCACCAAGGATCTCTATCTGCCTCTGGAACCGGAGCAGGGTGGGCTCCTCTATATCACCGCCAGAGCCATCGGTGCTCGGCGCGTCGCGGAGTACGGTACGTCGTTCGGCGTCTCCGCGCTGTTTCTCGCCGCGGCCGTCAGAGACAACGGCGGCGGAACCGTGATCGGCACCGAGATCGTCCCCGCGAAGGCGGACGTCGCTCGTGCCAACTTCGCAGAAGCCGGCGTTGCTGATCTCGTAGACCTGCGGGTGGGAGACGCACGCGAGACGCTCAAGGATTGTGGCGGACCGATCGACCTGGTGCTGTTGGACGGCTTCAAGGACATCGAACTCGAGGTCTTGAAGATCCTCGAGCCTCAGCTTCGTGCCGGCGCGCTCGTCTTCACCGACAACATCTTCACGTTCAAGGCAGACAATGCGGACAAACGCCGATACGTGTCCGACCCGCGGAATGGCTTCCGCGCCATCGTCTTGCCGCTCAAGGATGGAATGGAAGCAGCCATCTACACCGGCACCGGAGCGGTTGCGACCTAGGCGATAAGCTTTCGGATCATCGCCCAACAAGAGGTTGCAGCTGCCATCCGTTCGGCGGCCGCACGGAGAGATCTTGCGTCAGACCGAAGGCACGGAGCGCATCCTCTCCAAAACGGTGTCTTGGGGAGCTGGCCGAGACGACCTGCGAGCGATTGCCGTCGTCGGTTCCCATGCTCGCTCCGATCATCCTGCGGATCCCTGGTCTGATCTCGACCTCATCTTCATGGCCCGGCAGCCCAAGCGCTACCTCGACCAGGCTGACTGGGTTGCTGAGATCGAGACCCCGTGGCTCGCAGTGCTCGAGCCTACGGTGGTCGGAGGCGAGCGGATCTTCCACATTACGTTCGCGGGCGGAACGAAGGTAGATCTGGTCGTCGTCTCGAGTCTCGCCTTCTCTCTTGCCGGGCGCGCACTCGCAACGCTGAGGCGCCATCCGTCTCTGCTTGCACTACTGCCGAGTGGGATTCGTTTCCGCCTGACCACGCTCTCGGAGCTGCTCGATCGCGGCTTTCGCTTCATCCTCGACAAGGACCGGATTGCCGCTCGTCTGCGATCGGGCGACCTCGCGTTGGCTCCTCGCAAACCTCCAAGCGAGGACGAGTTTCTCCATCTCGTGAAGCGGTTCTTGAACGAGCAGCTGGCATTTGCGCTGAAGATGCGCCGTGGCGAGTTCTTCGTGGCGAAGACACAGGGAGAGTCTCGCCTGACGGATCTCTTGTTGCGGATGATCGAATGGCACACCCAAGTGACGTCAGACCGTTGGTCGCCCGTGTTCGAGCGCGGCCGCTTCCTCGAAGAGTGGGCGCCCCCCTTCGTGATCGAGCGGCTCAGCGGGACCTTTGCCAGCTACGATCCCGCTCAAATCTGGCGGGCACGGCTCGAGGCGCTCGATCTCTTCCGCTCGCTGGCAGAGGAGACGGCCGGCCGGCTCGGCTATGTCTATCCGAAGCAGCTGGAGGATACGGTCATGACGTGGGTTCGAGACCAGGCAGCCGAAGCCGAAGGCCGCCGCCCTGGGGCAGAATGAAGCGCCAATGGCGGACAAGGAACTACTGGTGAAACAGTGAAGCTCGAACGATTCGCCCTGATTGCCGAGATCATTGGAGGGCTCGCGGTACTCATCGGTCTGGTTTTCGTCGGGCTCGAGCTGCGCCAGAACACCTTGGCGCAAAGAGTCACGGCAACACAGACATTGGTTGCAGACTACGAGAACGCCGTCGACCGATTGGCAAATGACCAGCGTTCGGCCTGCATCTACGTCCGTGGCAGCAACGGCCTGGAAAACCTGACTGGTATCGAGCGTTATCAGTTCTTCGTCATGTGGTTTCATCTGCTTCGAGCCGCTGAACAGCTTCACTACTACTCGTTGGAAGGCATGGTCGAGCCGCGGATCTGGCGAGGTTTCCAGCGTCAGCTCGATGAAGTCGTGCGGTATCCGGGAGTGCGTCAGTATTGGGAGCTGCGCCGGGACTGGTATAGCGACGAGTTCCAAGGCTTCGTCGATGAAATCGTCGAGCGAGTACCGGCCGCGGAATCCGTCCCATTGTCGGATGAGAGCTGCGGTGCGCTGGAATGATCTACGGCTTGGCAGTC
>JARRLJ010000462.1:0-2992 GCA_037387025.1 Gemmatimonadales bacterium | reverse complement strand
CTGCAGGTGTGTCCGTCGCTTACATCTCCTGCAGTACTGGTATGCCTTTCCAAACCCATCGGTCCTGGCCTCCAAGCGGGCACCGCAGGCGGGACACCGGTCGTGCTGGGGGAACAGTTCGCCTTGCTGAGGACCAAAAGCCCGGGCCGTGCCGCTCTTCTTGTCTGACAATCTCCTACCTGGCCTTCTCCACGATGTTGCGCAGCACACCCACACCCTCGACTTCGACCTCAACTACGTCACCCGGCTTCAGCGCCTCGGTGCTCCCCGGTGTTCCCGTGAAGATCAGGTCTCCCGGCAAGAGCGTCACATACCGGGAGATGTAGCTCACGATCGTCTCAACGTCGAATATCAAGTCTCGCGTGCGTTCGGACTGCTTCGTCTCACCGTTGACTCGCGTCTCCACCAGAAGGTCATTGTAGTCGAGGCCGGAGACGATCGCGGGCCCGATCGGACCGAACGTATCCGATGCCTTGGCGCGCAACCACTGGAGATCGTCTCGCTGCCAGTCACGCTCACTGACGTCGTTACCTGCCGTCACCCCAAATACGTACTGCGCTGCCGCGTCCGCCTCGACATTCTTTGCACGCTTCCCGATTACCACCACCATTTCACCTTCATAATGGAGGTTTCTCGAGTCCGGCGGCATCACGATCTCGTCCTCGTGCCCCACTATGGAGGTTGGATATTTGGCGAACAAACCGGGGTATTCGGCGGCCTCTCGGTCCCCCAGATGGCTGCGGTAGTTCAGACCGACAGCAATGACTTTTGACGGTTCGCACGGTGGGAGTAGCCGGACTTCGGAAAGCGATACCGTCTCGTTGGTCTCCGTGGGAGAAGAGAATAGCTCGCCATCCAACCGCGTGATCACTTCGCCCCGCAGGATTCCATATGCGACGGTACCACTGTATGAGTAGCGCACGAACTTCGTGACGTTCTCTTGTGCGAGTAATGCATTGGAAAGGAGTAGAAGTGCCACCAGTCCTCTAGCGGTATCCCGGATCATCTCGCCTCCCTTACTCTTGTTACAGCCTGCCTATCCCCGCCGGTCATCTACCCTCACCCGTGGCCGCACTTCCGGCTGGCGTCGCCTTGCTGACTAACGTGTTGAAAACGAACTTGAACGTCCCATGCGTCTGCAGCCGGTGCTGGGCTCGGAAGCCGATGAGCACGACCTTCCCGTCCCCATAGCCAACCGATACCACTGAAGCCTTGTCCGTTATGTGATCCTCGCCGATCAGCCATCCGCTCTGCATGACGTCCCGATCCGCGAACGTTGCGATCCGCTCGATCTCATCGTTACGGGCGCTCGGTAGCACCTGATATGCATGGTTGCCCTGCAGGAAGAGACCGAGTGCCTGATCCGGCATGCCGTACGCCAGCGGATTCGTGTTGTCTACGTTCATTCTCAGGGTCGAACCGGGGGACCAGAACTCCCTCGTTGGCACGTCTTCCACCACGTTGCGAATCGGTAATCCAAATCTCTCAATCGGGAGATTACTTGCACGGCCAAACGTGAGAAGCGTACCTCCTCGCTCAACAAACGCCTTCAACGCGTCAACGCCTTGCTGTCCGAACCCGCTACGGAACTGTGGTGGATACGCATCCCGCCCCGTCACATAGTAGCTGTCGGCAGCTTGCTCGCCGCCAGACTCACCCGTCATCGTTTCCACGGCATCGTCCGGGAGTATGATCACGTCGTAATGCCGAAGTAGGTCATTGTCCCGGAGCTCGTCATCCAGGATGGACGCGTAAGGGAATCCGAATCGCTCGAGCAGCAAGCGAGTCCACCCCTCATCTATGTTCCCACCCAGATAACGCTGATACATGCCTACCTGGGGCCGCTCCAACGCAGGCGTATCGGCTGACACATCCGTCTCGACCGGATTGAAGTCTACTCCCGTCCGCTCCGCGATTGCAGCAACGAGGGCGTCCGGCGTCGAAGCAGGCACTATGAAATCGCCGGGGTGCAATCCCGCGATAGAGCGGTCGATGCGACGCACACTGACATTCTCATCCCACAGGGCATTTACTGCCTTGAAGCTATCGTTGAGACGGCCATCGAGCGCGTACCCAAAGGCCCCTTTGGACACCCGTCCTGTGGGATCGATTGTGTCTGCCACGATCGCGAGGTTGACCTCGACCGGTCGGTCAACCGGATCCACTCGCACCCCCATGTACTCCGCAATGTTGTCAGTGGACATGTCGTACGGCCGTATTGGATTCCCATCCCGATCCCGTGTGAACTGGTTGTCCGGATAGAACGTGCGGCCCAATAACCAGCGGATCACTCCCCTCTTCGGCTGAGCCATCGATACCACATAGGAACCACCACCATACACCCTTCCTTCGTGCGTGAATTCGTCGGGTGACTGACGAACTTCGATGCCCTGACCGAGCAGTTTGTTGACCATCTTCTGCATCGTGAGTGGGTCATGTTGTTCAGCTGGAATCACAAACGCGGCCGGTGTTCCCTCCGCTCCCCTCTGCGTCTGCCGCATTGCCTTGAGGTAGGCGTTGCGCAGCACCGTCTCTCGGTTTCTGGCGGCGATGTCGAGGACCGCTAGTGCCGCAATCTTCTGTTGTTCGACTATATCGCGAAGACGCCACCATCCACCGGGCCACGGATGGGGGAACGTCGTCTGTGCCTCATACTCCGGCATACCTCGCCGCGAACCCTGTAGTTGATCCGGATGCAGGAACAAGGGCGTTGCCAGCCTCGCGCTGGCCGACTCGGTCAACATCCCCGCGATGTTGTGAAACGGGGTGATCCAGTGAAACCCAAAGTGGCCCCAGCCGGAATAGATGGCAGCGTTCACTATGCCCGACTTGGCTGCCTCTTCCTCCTTGTAGGCAATGTGCGCACCGTACCAACTCATCTCACGCCACACTAGCGGGTCACCGGCCGGACGGATTGGCTCGGCGTATGGTGGCACGTACAGCCGAGCCCCGTACGGACCCATCTGGTGATGATCTATGTACGCCTGCGGCA
>JARRLJ010000461.1:0-2994 GCA_037387025.1 Gemmatimonadales bacterium | reverse complement strand
TCCCTGCATTCCTGTTGCACCCGCTGCTGGAGAATGCGATCAAGCATGGCATGCGGACCAGCGGTCTTCCTCTGAGGGTGAGTTTGACGGCACAACGAAAAGACGGACGGTTGCGAATCCAAGTGGCAAATACGGGGAAACTCACAGCAGACCGGGCAGAGCCGGCTCGCGCACCGGATACCGGTATCGGGCTGCGCAACGTTCGCGAGCGCCTGGAACAACTGTACCCGGGTAGACATCGCCTGGACCTACAGCAGGACGGCGACTGGGTACGCGTGTCTTTGGAGGTGATGCAGCCCAGTGGAGGAAATGGTGGCTGAGAACTTCAGTGCCATCATTGTCGACGACGAGCGTCTGGCGCGGCGTGAGTTGCGGTCCCTGCTCGCGGAGCATCCGGAGGTCACAATTGTAGGCGAAGCTGACTCCGTCACAAGCGCTGCCGCGCTCATTCGGCTCGAAGATCCAGATGTTGTGTTTCTCGACATCCAACTCGCCGGCGAATCGGGTTTTGACTTGCTGCCGCAAGCAGATGAAGGCCGCCACATAATATTCGTGACCGCCCATGAGGAGCACGCGGTCCGTGCATTCGAAGTGAACGCCATCGATTACCTGCTGAAGCCCGTCACAGCCGACCGGTTGACGGATGCGCTGAGACGAGTGGGCAGGCCCGAAGAGCTCGACCCGAACAGAAAACCGTCTCTGACCTACGAGGATCGATTGTTCCTTCGTGTCGATGGGCGTGTGGTATTCCTACCGTTACAGTCAATCAAGTACATACGTGCAGCCCGCGACTACTCATACGTGCACACTGAGGGCGGAGAACAACTCTTAGTGCACAAGTCACTGAAACAGTGGGAAGTACGACTACCTGACAGCCATTTCTTGCGGATTCATCGCGCTACGATTGTCAACTTGGACTTTGTCGATAGAACCGAGCCATGGTCCAACTACAGCTACCTCATCTATGTGCGCGGACTGAAAGAGCCACTGATAATGAGTCGCAGATACGCAGCCAAGGCTAAGGAGATGCTTGGCTGAGCTGGTCCCGCTCCCCGACTCTGCCCGTCTCTTGCCGACTCTTCCTAGCGATCGGCGATTTGAGATATTGGAATAGTGCGAACGAGTAAACTCGTCGCTCGGCCCACGACAGCCGCTTACAGCGGCGTGTGTTCCTTCAGACGGGGAGCGGGGAGCGGGGAGCGGGGAGCGGAACCCTCCCCGCCACCCCGAATCGGCGGAAGGGTTGGGCAGTCATCTCCCGTCTCCCGTCTCCCGTCTCCCGTCTCCCGTTTCTTACGGACGGCAGCCGAGCGTGGGGTTTACCCCTTCGCCTCCACCGTAGCTGATCTTCTTGGCCGTGGTTATCGCGGCAACCAAGAGCGTCTCACGGGTACCTTGTGACACCATTCACAATCACGGCGTAGCTATTTGAGGACGCAGAACGTATTCTTGTCCCCGCTACGGACACTGGAGTCGCCGACCGTGACCAACACGGATTGTCGCTGATGTTAGCCGATCGACGCGGATGTCGTTCGTGATGTCGTTCGACAGACTGTCGAACGCGTTGTCGGACCGCTATCGCATCGAGCGGGAGATCGGCCGCGGCGGGATGGCCACCGTCTATCTCGCACACGACATCCGCCACGAGCGAAACGTCGCGGTAAAGGTCCTGCTCCCTGAGCTTGCCGCCGTCCTCGGTGCCGAGCGGTTCGTGCAGGAGATCAAGACCACCGCCAACCTGCAGCACCCGCACATCCTGCCGCTGTTCGACTCGGGAGAAGCGGACGGGTTCCTCTATTACGTGATGCCCCACATCGAGGGCGAGACGTTGCGCGACAAGCTGAACCGAGAGAGGCAGCTTGGCATCGACGAGGTGGTGAAGATCACGTCTGAAGTTGCCGACGCGCTCGACTACGCCCACCGTCAGAACGTCATCCACCGCGACATAAAGCCGGAGAACATTTTGCTGCACGACGGTCGGCCGATGGTTGTGGACTTCGGCATCGCATTGGCCGTGAGCGCGGCGGCGGGTGGGCGGATGACCGAGACGGGTCTGTCGCTCGGCACGCCGCACTACATGAGCCCCGAGCAGGCGACGGCAGAGAAGGATCTGACCAATCGCTCGGACATCTACTCGTTGGGTGCAGTGCTCTACGAAATGCTGACGGGCGATCCGCCGCACACGGGATCGACGGCGCAGCAGATCATCATGAAGATCGTGACGGAAGAAGCAACACCGGTCACGCAGACGCGGAAGTCGGTGCCGCCGAATGTCGCGGCGGCCGTGGCCAAGTCGCTGGAGAAACTACCGGCGGACCGATTCGCAACCGCCAAGGCATTCGCGGAGGCGCTTGGGAATCCGGCATTCACTCTTCCCACCGCGTCCGCTTTGACCGCCGCCCCCATTCGGACCGGCAGCCCTTATCTCAGTCCGACCACTCTGATCGCCGCGCTGTTCGCCGCCCTCGCCTTCGCGGCCCTGGCCGCCTGGGGCTGGTTGCGCCCCGGCCCGCCGCAACCAGTATCCCGGTACGCGGTGGAAGTGCCTCCCGAACACCGAGTGACACAGAGCTTCTGGTCGCCCATTGCCGTGTCGCCGGACGGAGAACGGTTGGTGTATGTGGGCGAGACGGATCGGGGCCCGATGTTGTTCGTGCGGGCTCGCGATCAGCTCGAACCGGTGGAAATCCCGGGGACGGAAGGGGCGTACAATCCGTTCTTCTCCCCGGACGGTCAACGCGTTGGATTCATGACGGACCAGGAGATCAAGGTCGTGTCATTGGCCGGTGCTCCCCCGATCACCGTGACCAACGAATCGGTGGGCGGCCCCGGGGCCACGTGGGCACCCGACGGGTACATCTACTACGACGTCCTTGGAATCGGTCCCCTGCGTCGTGTCCCGAGCAGCGGCGGCGTGTCGGAATCGGTGGGCACGCTGGATTCGGCAGCCGGCGAAGCGCAGCATGTGTGGCCCGACGCGTTGCCCAATGGCCG
>JARRLJ010000460.1:0-7496 GCA_037387025.1 Gemmatimonadales bacterium | reverse complement strand
GCGTTCCCAAGCCTACCCATACGAGACCACACTCATGCTCGGGTCAGATCCTTTACCTACTCCCCCGGCACGTCGCCCATGGGGATCTCTTTCAGCTCCCGTCGCAAGAGAGGATGTATTCTCAACAAGTACCAGCCCATGGCAAGTGCAGCTGCGACTCCGGCGACGCCCACTATCACCCACGCACCACCACCAAGAAGCGGTCCTGCAAAAAGAAGTAGGCCTCCAAAGATGTGGAACGCAACAAAGACCAGGGTCACGAGAACGAAGTACTGTGCCGCTGGATACCGCTCCGCCAGCGAAACCAGCCAGGAGGCGAAAAGACCTATTGCCAGAAACGTCAACACGTGCACCATGTTGTAGGCCAGCACCGGTCCCGGCTCGATTTGTAGTGCCGCTGGATCCTCCAGCCCATAGAACATGCTCGATCCGAAGAGGGCCGCAGTATGAAAGATCGATCGTCCAGCCAAGACATTGAGCGCGCTGACAACGACGATCACCGTGGCATACCCGATTAGTCCGGCAACCAGCCCACCTGACAGCACCAGTCTGGTTCTCTCGGTCATGCGACACCTCCCGAAGATACGAGCGGGGCTTTGGATAAGTGGCCTACATTAGTATGGTATTCTCGATTTGGAAAAGCGCCATAGTGACTACTGTGGCCAAGGTCAGCGTTTCTGGAAACTTCGCGGCCAAGGCCTCGTCAGGTTAGGATGGTAATGGCAGCGGAAAAAAGATTCGTGTTTAGGAAGGTGCTCGCATAGTCATGGTAATTCTCATCATAGTGCGCGGGGTGGTTTTCGCGGGGTTTGTGTTCTGTACGCTCGTCGCACTCGGATCGTGGGCTGTGAGAACCCGCCGTATCAACCCCTTTGGCTCGGTGGGCCAGACAACCCGCAAACTCACGGACCGGGTCCTGGAACCCATCGAGCATTGGCTTCTGCAACGAGGCGCAAACCCGCAAAACGCCGGTTGGTGGCTTTTGGGTATTGGAATCATCGGCGGAATCCTTGTCATTACCATCACGGAATGGGTGCTGGTGCAAGCCATTCGCATGGCGTCAGCGGGTGCGGCCGGACCGCGTGGGCTCCTCCGGTTGTTGATCCGCTACGCGGGCCTATTGGTTACTACGGCACTGATCGTTCGCGTGGTTGGCTCATGGTTCGGGAAAGGCCGCTTTACAAAGTGGATGCGCCCTGCCTACATCCTAACCGACTGGATTGTGGAGCCCCTCCGCAAGATCGTGCCGCCGATTGGGATGTTCGACATCTCACCGTTGGTGGCTTACATCTTACTCCAGTGGGTGATTCTACCGTTGCTCATGAGCGTTTTTTGATGTGGCAAGTCCGACTTTGATCTCGGTCCATGTCCAACCACGCGCCAGTAGAACGGACGTGGTAGGATGGCATGGAGATGCAATCAAGATCCGCTTGCGGTCACCGCCGGTTGACGGTGCGGCTAATGACGAACTGGTGCGGTTCATATCCAAGCGCTTGGGGGTACCGCGAGCGGCCGTGTCCATCGTGAGCGGCACGACCGGCCGGCGAAAGCAATTGTCATTGGATGGGGTCACTCCAATCCAGGTGCTTGCCGCATTGGGTCTCGAGTCGCAATGAACTCAGTCAGCATGCCGTGAAGCGCGATTCTCTTCCAATAGTTGTCAAACAGCTCGGTGTTGTCTCCTTTTTCAACGACCTCGCCAGCGAGATGGTCTACCCTCTGCTGCCCGCTTTGATCACAACGAGCCTTGGGGCGGGTGCGCTGACACTTGGGGCACTCGACGGGATTGCCGACGCCGTCGCCGCCGGCATGAAATTGTTAGCGGGCCGCCTTGCCGAGTCAGTGAGATGGCGGCGCCCACTGGTGGTCGTCGGCTATCTTGTGGCAACAGTAGCTCGGCCGCTGATGGCCCTCTCATCTGCCGCGGGACAGCCTGGATCATGCTGTCCGCGGCAGGTATGAGCCCGCCAGAAGTAATCGCATGGAGCGTGGTACCTGGCTGCCTCGCAGTAATCGTGGTAGTGTGGGCCACACGAAGATTGGGGCACTCCCCACCGAGACCGCACGAAGCGAACCCACCCGCAACCCAACCTCCCCACGGCAGCACAGCCTTCACAGAAGCGCCCCAGTATCTCCTCGCCCTCATCATGTTCTTCGCCCTGGCTCGGTTCCCCGAAACTCTGTTCCTGCTCCGACTCCAGGACCTCGGCCTTGCGGTAGCACTAGTACCGGCGTTGTGGGCCTTGCTGCACGTGGTACGGACGTTCGGCAGCTACCCGGGCGGATGGCTGTCGGACCAAATTGGACCTCGGATCACAATGCTGCTCGGTTGGACCGCGTACGCCTTCGTGTGCCTGGGCCTGGCGCTGGCAAGTACGCCGCTCATAGCCGGTCTCTATTTCATTGGTTTCGGCATCGTTACCAGTCTCACGGAGTCTCCGGAGCGGGCGTTCGTGGCTGGTTACACAGCTCATGGCCGCGGAACACGTTATGGCATCTACCACGCCGGAGTAGGAGTTGCAGCACTCGCCGGCGGGCTCGTGTTCGGTGGAATCTACGCCGGCCACACCCCTAGATTGCGGTCAACAACAGATTCGCGTGGTGATTTGCGGCCTATTGCAGCCACGTTAAACAAGTCGCTAAAAAGCCCGCCCCGGCGCGCTTTTTGAAGCGGCTGGGGATTTTGATAGACGATGCCCGTAGACTCCGACAGTCGAACCTCACAACTCCGCGACGCCCTCAGTGACCGCATCTTGGTCCTGGATGGCGCCATGGGGACGATGATCCAGCAATACGCACTGGACGAGGCCGACTTCCGCGCTGAGCGTTTCTCCGACCACGCGGTACCCCTCAAAGGGAATAACGACCTTCTCTCGCTCACCCAGCCGGACACGATCGCCGCTATCCACCGGGCCTACCTCGAGAGCGGCGCCGACATCATCGAGACCAACACGTTCAACGGCAACTCCATTTCACAATCAGACTACGGCACGGAATCGTTGGTGCGGGACATCAATTTCGAGGCAGCTCGAATCGCCAGTGAAGTTGCCGCAGAATTCACTGCTAGTGAGCCCACCAAACCGCGCTTCGTCGCCGGTAGCCTAGGACCCACCAATAGGACCGCTTCGATGTCGCCGGATGTAAACGACCCCGGCTTCCGTAGCGTCACGTTCGATCTCCTCGCTCAGTCCTACGCCGAGCAGGCCAAGGCTCTCATTGACGGGGGCGTGGACTTGCTATTGGTGGAGACGGTCTTCGACACGTTGAACTGCAAGGCAGCTCTTTTCGGAATAAAGGATGTCTTGAAAGACTGTGACCGGTATGTGCCTATCTGGGTCTCTGGAACGATTGTGGACGCAAGTGGAAGAACTCTGTCCGGACAGACGACTGAAGCGTTCTGGTACTCGGTGAACCAAGCTGGTCTGTTCTGTGTGGGACTGAACTGTGCGCTGGGTGCAAAGGAATTGCGGCCACACCTCGACGATCTCTCTGCGGTGGCCGAAACGTTCGTCAGTTGTCATCCCAACGCAGGTCTACCAAACGAGTTTGGTGGCTACGATCAAACCCCGGACGAGTTCGCAGAACCAATAGAGGAATTCGCGCGAGGGGGTCTGCTAAACATCGTGGGTGGGTGCTGCGGCACGACCCCAGCTCACATTGCAGCCGTCGCTGCAGTGGTGGTAGGCAAGGAACCACGACGAGTCCCCGAAATCGAACCGCTGACGAGATTAAGTGGTCTAGAACCGCTCCTTGTGAGACATGACAGCCTGTTCATAAACATCGGTGAGAGAACCAAAGTTACGGGGTCGCGCCGATTCGCCCAGCTAATCACGAGCGGCGACTACGAAGGGGCGCTCGATGTCGCTCGTCAGCAGGTCGCCAATGGCGCGCAGATGATCGACGTGAACATGGACGAAGGACTCCTCGACTCCAAGGAGGCAATGGTAAGATTCTTGAATCTCATTGCCGCCGAACCAGACATCAGCAGAGTCCCCATCGTAGTCGATTCATCCAAGTGGGAAGTCATCGAGGCTGGGCTCAAGTGCATTCAAGGCAAGGGGGTGGTGAATTCAATCAGCCTGAAGGAGGGAGAGGCCACCTTCATCGAACAAGCGGCCAAGATCAAGCAGTACGGCGCGGCGACTATCGTAATGGCTTTCGACGAGGAGGGACAGGCCGACACCGTTGAACGCAAGGTGGAAATCTGCACCCGGGCATATGGTATTCTCACCGAGCAAGTCGGTTTCAAACCAGAAGACATCATCTTCGACCCCAATGTCTTCGCGGTCGCCACCGGGATCGAGGAGCATAACCGCTACGCGATTGCCTACTTAGAAGCATGTCGAAACATAAAAGAGACACTGGATCACAGTCTTGTGAGCGGAGGTGTGAGCAACCTCTCTTTCGCCTTTCGCGGCAACAACACGGTCAGAGAGGCAATGCACGCGGCTTTCCTCTACCATGCGATAAACGCTGGCATGGACATGGGGATAGTGAATGCCCCTCACTACACTAGCAGCAACCGTCGACGGTGCGACCAGCAAGGCAAGTGACCTGTTGGAGTGGCGCCAGCTCAGCGTCGCCGATCGATTGTCGCATGCTCTTGTCGAGGGTATCCTCGACTTCATCGAAGAAGATGTCGAGGAAGCGCGGCGCACGGCTGATTGGCCGATCCACGTCATCGAAGGCCCGCTGATGGACGGCATGAACCGCGTCGGCGATTTGTTCGGCAGCGGCAAGATGTTCCTACCACAGGTTGTGAAATCCGCTCGTGTCATGAAGAAGGCGGTGGCCTATCTGGTTCCGTTCATTGAGCGCGAGCGACAGAAGGGTGGAGAGGCGAGGAAGACAGCCGGAAAGATCGTGCTGGCGACGGTAAAGGGGGACGTGCATGATATCGGCAAGAACATCGTAGGTGTAGTGTTGGGCTGTAACAACTACGAGATCATCGACCTCGGAGTTATGGTACCGGCAGTCAAGATTCTGGAAGCCGCGAGAAGAGAGGACGCGGACATCATCGGACTGAGTGGTCTCATTACCCCATCATTAGATGAGATGGTTCACGTTGCCCGAGAGATGGAACGGGAACAGTTCGATGTGCCTCTTCTCATTGGTGGCGCAACGACTTCCAAAGCGCACACCGCGGTCAAGGTGGAGCGGGAGTATAGTGGGGCAACGATATACGTAACAGACGCATCGAGGAGCGTGGGCGTAGTCGGCAAGCTCATGAACCCGATGGAACGCGGCGATCTGGTAAATCGCGTCCGAGCAGAATACGCGAAGATCCGCGAAACACGAAGTGAGAGAGCTAGAACTGCTCGATACCTGACCATTCAAGAGGCGCGGCGACGCAAGGTCAAGATCGATTGGAGCCAACACAGCGCCACCAAGCCCCGCGCACGGGGAATCAAGGTACTCTGCGATTACGCGATTGACGAGTTGCGCCGATACATCGACTGGTCACCGTTCTTCAAGACATGGGAACTCAAGGGTAACTATCCGGCGATATTGGATGACCCCGTCGCGGGGACAGAAGCAAGCAAGTTATTCGACGACGCACAGAGCTTACTTGACACCATAGTGAGTGGGGGGCTTATCACCGCGAACGGGGTAGTGGGCCTCTTCCCTGCCAACGCGATTAACGATGACGACATCGCTGTGTATGCTGATGATGAACGCACTACTGTTCGTGCAATCATTCATAACCTGAGGCAGCAACAGGAGAAACCGCCTGGACGGGCCAACTTCTGCCTGACTGATTACATAGCCCCCCACGACAGCAGCGTGGAAGACTATATCGGCGCATTCGCGGTCACCGCTGGCATTGGAGTGGAGCAACTGTGCGACCGATTCGAACGAGATCACGACGACTACAGTAGTATCATGGCGAAGGCACTTGCCGACCGTCTTGCCGAGGCATTCGCCGAGCGATTGCATCAGTTGGTTCGTACCGACTTTTGGGGCTTCTCCCCAGGAGAAGAAGTCAGCAACGAAGAGCTGATTCGCGAACGATACATCGGTATTCGGCCTGCTCCTGGTTATCCTGCCTGCCCCGATCACAGTGAAAAGCAAACACTGTTCGATCTGCTCGACGTGACTGCTAATACCGGCATCGAGTTGACCGAAAGCTACGCTATGACCCCAGGCGCGTCCGTCTGTGGCTGGTATTTCTCTCATCCCAAGTCGATGTACTTCGGCGTTGGCAAGATAGATCTGGATCAAGCCCGGGAGTACGCCGATCGAAAGGGAATGGAACTGTCTGACGTCCAGCGGTGGATTCCTGGGAATGTGGGCTACGAATCTGCCGCACAGGTGGCATCATGAGCAACAGATTGGCAGAGATGATAGCGGACGGGAGGGTGCACGTGATGGACGGCGCCATGGGAACGATGCTCTACAGCAAAGGCGTCTTCGTGAACGTGTGCTACGATGAGTTGAACCTGAAGGAGCCGAAGTTGGTTCAGGGAGTGCATGAAGACTACGTACGCGCCGGCGCCGAAATCATTGAAACCAACACTTTCGGCGCCAACCCAGTGAAACTGTCAGCCTTCGGACTCGATGAGAAGACAGAGGAGGTCAACAGTGCTGCGGGGAAGATAGCGCGTAGCGCAACTCGAGATCGCGCTTGTGTAGTTGGGGCGATTGGGCCGCTCGGCATCCGAATCGAGCCTTGGGGCCCCACTGCTCGCGACGAGGCCACGGCGTTTTTCAAGCGCCAGGTACAGGGGTTGATCGAAGGCGGCGTGGACGGATTTATCTTGGAGACCTTCGCCGACCTGGATGAGCTTCATTGCGCCTTCAGGGCGGTTACCGAGCTATCCGATCTCCCCACTATTGCGCAAATGTCATTCGGCGAGGAAGGAACTACTTCATACGGAACTAGCGTTGAGACCGTCGGGCAGACCGTAACAGAATGGGGTCCTGACGTCATCGGCCTCAATTGTTCGGTCGGGCCGGCCGCAATGCTCGAAGCAGTTGAACGCATGGTTCAGGTCACAGATCGTCCGGTTTCCGCGCAACCCAACGCAGGGCTTCCACGTGACGTTGGAGACCGTAAGATCTACCTGGCTGCACCGGAATACATGGCGCGGTACGCTCAGCGGATGGTGGAGGCCGGAGCTACTTACATCGGCGGCTGCTGTGGCACCACACCGGAGCACATTGCCAAGATCGCTGACTTCGTTACAGCAGCCCAGCCACGTAAGGCGGAACCATACGTATCAAAGGTCACCATATCCACACCCCAGGGGGTAGAGCCCATTCCTATGGCAAATCGCTCCCGCTGGGGCCGGAAAATCGCAGCCGGCGAGTTCGTGCATAGCGTGGAGATACTACCACCGCGCGGCTGGCAAACGGGCGAGATGCTGAAGAAGTGCCGGACGCTGAAGATCGCCGGCGTGGACGCCGTGAATATTCTGGATGGTCCGCGAGCCCAGAGCCGTATGGGTGCGCTAGCGTCGGCTATCATAGTCGAGCGGGAAGTAGGGATCGAGACG
>JARRLJ010000459.1:0-3000 GCA_037387025.1 Gemmatimonadales bacterium | reverse complement strand
CGTCCCGCGGCACTACCTGGGGAAGGTCTTGCGCCAGCTTAGCTACATGGGGATCCTCAATTCCAGCCGTGGCCGATGCGGCGGGTTCCGCATTGCCGTTCCAGCCGAGCAGATCTCTCTGCTCGAGATTGTGAGTTGCTTCGACGGCTCGACCCGGCCTACCTGCCTGTTGTGTTGGGAGAAGTGCGACGCGGGAGCGGATTGCCCCGTCCACGATAACTGCACCGCGGCGGCGGAGAGCGCCGAGCGATTCCTCAACGAAACAACTGTGGCCGACCTGATCCGCCGTGGACGACGAGATGCAAACGGCATTGGCTGCGAGCATTGAAAAATCTCACGTATGGCGACGTGACTTGACCCAGGTAACCATCGTTCAGCACGTCGCACCCGAGGGACCGGGCGTGATTGCGGTCGCGCTACCTTCCCGCCCTCAGCCGAATCGGAGAGGGCGTGTTCGACTGCTGGGCGGAACTCGTGACGCGACGAGAGGGTGACAGCAAATGAAGCGCGACTCCAGGCTCCGAGGGCTATCGTCGGATCACCACCACGCACTGGTGCTCGCCCGCCGCGCGACTCGGGCTGCGTCGGGAGATGATCCCGAGGTCAACCGTATTTGGGCAGAGGTACTCGCGCGGTTCCACGGGGACATCGTCCACCACTTCGAGATCGAAGAACGGCTGCTCCTGCCTGCGCTGCGAGACGAGGGAGAGGTAGAGCTCGTGCAGCGAACGCTTGCCGAGCATGCGGCGCTGCGTCAGTGCGTGGGCGAAGGTGGGGTCGATGACACACGGATTCGACTGCGACGGTTCGGTGATCTGCTGTCAGCACACGTGAGGTTCGAGGAACGTGTCTTGTTCAAAATCGCTCAGGAACTACTGCCTAACGAAGTGTTGCAGGCGATCTCCAGTGCCACGAGCGCCAGGGTGGATCGATGGAGGAAATGAGACAGCGGCTACGGTCCCCAGCGAACGACGTGAAGCTGGTCTATTAGTCAGCGACTTTCATTCCGCAATGCTGCCCACTCCCGCGCGCAACGTCGCGTCAGTTCGCGCCGTTCTTCAGGGGACGTGACGCGGTCCAGCTCTGCGTACAGCACATTATGCTCGCGCATGTTGTGATGCTCCGCCAGGTGCTTGAATGTGCATTCCTGGTCCAACAGGGACATGATGCCCCGCGAAGTCGGTTTGTTGCATCTGGCTAGATCTTGCAGGCGGGAGCGGAGCTTGGCGAGCAACTGGAGCATCCGCTTGTGCTCCAAGCTGTAGACAGCCGCGCCGATTCCCTTTGTCGCCTTGTGGCGCTCGCGTCGGGCCTCATAAATGGAGGCTACGCGGCACATCGGCCATCAATCGCTCTTACGCAGCACGTCCCGCACCCACACCAGCGCGGCCATCATGTTCGGGAATCCGATGGTGGGACAGGCGAGCAGTGCAACTTGTTCCACCGCCTCCGGCTCGACCCCGTCGTCAAGCGCCTTCCGGACGTGGGAATGCACGGCGCCCTCCATCCGTGCGCCCATTGAGATGCCAAGCTTCACGAGCGCCACCTCCCGCGCCGTGAGCGGCCCCGCGGCGCGCACGGCCGTGGCAAGTTGCTCGTAGGCATCGGCAACAGCTGGGTGGCCACTCTTGAATTCACGATAGGGCTTTGGAGGTTTGCTCCGGCCCTGGACCTCCATGTTCTCCATTCATGCCTCCTCGGCCCCCGTCGAGACACTCGGTTCCCGGGACCGGCGCCGCCTCAACGCAAAGGCCGTGATGATTGACAGTACCGCTAGCACGACGAACACCACGAAACCCGACGCATAGCCGTCCGTTCCACGCAACCGTACAAAGAGCCCCATGGTTGGCGGTATTGCGAATCCCCCGAACGCGCCGACACCGCCGACCCAACCCGCTGCACCGCCAACTGCCTGCTTCACCTCCTGCGGCACTAGCTTGAAGACAGCGGCGTTGGTTACTCCCATCCCGATCGCCATGAACACCGATGCAGAGACCGATAACACCAAGCTGTGTGACATGGCAAGCATGACTGCACCGGCGAGCATGGTGAGAAGCGACGCGATCGCCGTGTTTTCTCCACCGAATCTGTCCGAAACGCTCCCACCCGGAACGCGGATGAGCGAAGCTCCCACGGAGTAGACCGCGGTCAGGAGCCCCGCCATGCCTGCACCAACCTCGAAGAAGGTCATCCAATAGGTCGGGAACCATGCAGTAAGGGCGATGAATCCTCCAAACGTGGTGAAGTAAACCAGAACGAGGGCCCACGTCTTCCACACGCGTGCTGCAGTCCGAAGGCTGTCCACCAGACTGCCCGAGGGGAACAGCTCCTGGCCTAGCTTCGCGGCAGCCGGGCGGGCGGCGGCAGGATCCAAACCCTGTTTGCGAAGCTGAAAAAATGGCGCGTTCAGCCCAGCAAAATGGTAGAACACGATGCCGGCGGAGAGGAGCACCAGCCACGCAAGGTACGACCCTGCCAGGCCCCAGTAGGACAAGCTTACGGGCAACAGGAATGCAAAGAGGCCGGGCGCGATATTCCCGAGGCCGGCATATGTGCCCAGAGCCCAGCCTTGTCGCTGCTGCGGAAACCAGTAGGAGACTTGACCGATCCCCACGGAGAACGTCGCGATGCCGCAGCCGCTGAGGGCACCCAAGAACAAAAGCAGAACATAGTGGGAGCTGTTCAAGCCCTCCGGATACAGGGCCCAACTGACCGCAAGCAGGCCGGTCATGCCAACGAACGACAGAAGCAGGAGGATCATGAAAGGCCGCCGCCCACCGGTTGTGTCCACCCAGGCGCCGAACGGGATGCGCAACAGCGAACCGGTCAGCGCCGGCACGGCGTCGAGGAGGCCGACCATCACCGGGCTCAACCCCATCACCTCTTGAAACCGGTGTGCCGTGGGTCCAAAGAGGGAGACGGCTGCAAAGCCGACGAAGAATCCAAGTGTTGCACCCAGCAAACCCTCGCCGGGCGTACCTCTCACGCCTTGCATGTCAG
>JARRLJ010000458.1:0-4635 GCA_037387025.1 Gemmatimonadales bacterium | reverse complement strand
CGCGATAGCACTGTCTCGGACTCTCCGAAGTCTGTTATTCAACGTGAGCAGTACCTACTTGGTGACACTCAGTGTGGCGGCAGGCGTGCTGGCTGCGGTCGCCCTGGTAGCAGGATACATCCCGGCGCAAAAAGCCTCACGACTCGATCCGGTGACGGCACTGCGTTACGAGTGAGCGACGGGGAGCGGGAAGCAGAACACCCCACTCCCCGGTTCTCTAGTCTTGGGTTTGTACTAGGTGGATGGGAAGGGCGGTCCGCTCCCTGCTCCCTGCTCCCCGCTTACATTGTCTGACAATCCACGATCACAGACTGAATCCAACTACTTGCCTGCTCAACGGAGTTCCGTCATGACGCACGATTCGGCCCGACAATCAACGAGAAGATCGTCTAGCAGCTGGCGTGACATTCTGTGCGTCACAACGGTCACGGTCCTGGCTCTGAATGTTGCTCCGGCGGCAACCCAGGTCTCGCAGGAACCGGTCTACCCGGGAGCGGAATGGGAGTACGTTAACCGCAGAAATCTGGAGGATTACGGATGGTCCGCCACCGGGCTGCGGCGCGCCTGGGAGTTCATTCGGGACAGCTCGAACACCACCGGATTGGTCGTGGTCGACCGTGGTCGCGTGGTGTTTCGGTTCGGTGACATCGAAGATCTGTCTTACGTCGCATCGGTACGAAAGAGCGTGCTCTCAATCCTGTACGGCAAGTACGTCGAGAGCGGAACGATACACCTGGACAAGACACTGGCGGACCTCGGCATGGACGACGTCGGCGGTCTGTTGGAGATCGAAAAGCAGGCCAAAGTTCTCGACCTCATCACCGCTCGATCGGGAGTGTACCACCCTGCTTCCAATAGCGGCGACAATCTGGCCGACGCCCCGGAGCGTGGATCGCAACAGCCGGGTACGTACATGCTCTACAGCAACTGGGATTTCAACGCTGCCGGGGCCGTCTTCGAGCAGGAAACGGGAATCGACATCTACGATTCCTTGGAGGAACAGTTGGCCATTCCGCTACAATTCGAAGACTGGGACCGCAGCAGGCAACGCAAGAGCGGAAACCTGGAAGTTTCGGGAAATCCTGCATATCACATGTGGCTATCGACGCGTGACATGGCCCGCATCGGTTATCTCACGCTGCGTGAGGGCCGCTGGGGAGACGAGCAACTCATCTCACGGGACTGGGTGCGGCGTATCACCAGTGTTGTCACGCCGTTGGAAGAGATGAACCCGGTGTCACGCCGTGACGGGTACTTCGGTTACGGCTACATGTGGTGGGTGTGGGACGGTCCCAAAGCCGTGGGACCATTCGATGGCGCTTACACCGCGCGCGGCGCGTGGGGACAGTGGATCACGGTGATGCCGGCAGTCGATCTCGTGATCGCCCACAAAACCAACTCGGTGTACAGCCGCACTACGGCATGGGAATCGTGGCAGCGGTTCTTCGAATTGATGCTGGAGGCGAAGGAGGGAGTGGATACGGGCGGTGGGTATCCGTGGAGTGAGGGCCGGTAAGTCAAGCCAATGATATGCCACGGTCGCCGTGCGTGATCACTTTAGGCGGTCTCGACACCTCCGCCGACCGCGGTGCAGTAATTCCTGAGCTGAAGCTCTGGCTCGCGAATCCCGCAGGGGCCGAGCCCGCGTTTCAACCCAGGAACGCTGCGGCTTCACGCGGTAACTGGCAGACGAAAGCAGATGAGTGCTCGTGTTCCTGAGCTGAAGCTCTGGCTCGGGTGCTCACGCGACGTGCTCTAAAGGGCAAACCTAACGTTCCTCACAACGCGCTCCACACCCCTGCCCTTGCGTCAATCGACGTGATTCATTATTTCGCATTTGCAGAATAAAAGGGGATCCGGATGGGAAAAGGCCAGTTTTTGGGCGAATTCGAGCAGATGGTGCTACTGGCGATCGTGCGGCTGGAGGACAACGCCTACGGCATGACCATACGCCAGGTCATTGAAGGACGAACCGACCGCACGGTGACCATCGGGGCCGTGTACGCGGCCCTGGAGCGTCTCGAGGCAAAGCGCTACCTCAAGAGCACAGTTGCAGGCCCGGAGCCGATCCGCGGCGGAAGATCCAAGCGTCTGTATCACGTCACAGGTGCTGGCGCGCGAGCGTTGAGCCACTCCCAAGCGATGATGGCAAAGATGGCCGAGGGCCTGGTGCTGGACGATCGAGCCACCTCATGAAGGCAGCTGATTCGTCCAACCGGCCGCCTCGCGCCGCGGAGTGGCTGGTTCGCCTCATCACGCCAGGACACGATCGCGAGGTCGTGCTGGGAGATCTGCACGAGGAGTTCCAGCGCCAACTGCTAGCCGGCACGCCACCGGCGAATGCCAAGCGATGGTATTGGCTTCAGGCAATCGGTTCAATCGGTCCCAGCATTCGGCGCCGCTTGCGCGCGCGTGCCACACTCTCGCCGCTAACCCTCGGGGGAATTCAGATGTTCGGCACCATCTTTCACGATGTGCGCTACGCGGTCCGCACTTTGGTCAAGCAGCCCGCATACAGTTTCACCGCCATAGCGATGCTAACACTCGGTATCGCGGGAAACACGGCCATCTTCAGCGTCTTCAACGGGCTCTTTCTGCGTCCTCTCCCCTTTGAATCGCCCGAGCGTCTAGTGAATCTCGACGAGACAGCTCCGCGCTGGAACCTCGAGTTCGTCGCCGTGAACTATCAGGATTTCGCAAACTGGCGCGAGAACAACACGACGTTCGACGCCATGGCCGTGTTCGACGAGGAGAGCTTCAATCTCGCGACCGACGACGAGCCCGCTCGCGTTAGCGCTGTGTTGGTTACCCACGACCTGGCAAACGTACTGGGAATCGATCCGGTTCTAGGGCGACACTTCACTGCCGCGGAAGACACACCGGGTGGAGAACACGTCGTCCAACTCGCATACGCAACCTGGCGCGGCCGCTTTGCCGCAGATCCCGCCGTCATCGGTCGGTCGGTGACCCTCGACGGCGAACCATACACCGTCGTAGGAGTGCTCCCGCCGGAGGCGGAGTTCATACAAGAAGCAGATCTGTGGCTACCACTGTCGGCGGACATCTCGGAGAACACGGGGTCGTGGTGGCTCACCGGGATCGGTCGCATGAAGCCCGGCGTTACCATAGAGCAAGCCCTGGCAGATCTCACGCGGATTCACAAGAATGCGATCGAGGAACGTCCCGTAAACGAAACCACCACTCCAGTCGTGCTGCCGGTGCTCGAGCGCGTGCTAGGGGAATACCGGCTCGGTGCATCGGTAATACTAGGAGCCGTCGGATTAGTCCTCGTCATCGCGTGCGCTAACATCGCGGGTCTGATGTTGGCCCGTTCCCTCACGCGTGGCCGCGAGATAGCAATTCGAGTAGCGCTCGGCGCGGCACGCCGACGCGTGGTCCAGCAACTGCTCACTGAAAGCATGGTGCTTTCGGTGGTCGGCGCGGCGGTTGGCACCGCGCTAGGAGTGGCCGGAGCGTCGGCTTTGCGTGCCATTACCGCCGAGGTGTTGCCGGGGTGGGTTAGCTTCGCACTCGACCTACGCGTCCTGGGCTTCGCTGTCGCCATGACCGTCGGTGCCGCGATGGCCTTTGGCCTACTGCCAGCTCTGAGCGCCGCGCGATCGGACGCGGCCGGGACACTGCATACAACCACAACGCGAGCGTCGGTATCCCGGGCCCGGCGACGCGCACTCGACGTGTTGGTGGTCGCCGAGGTTGCGTTGTCTCTCGTACTGCTAGTGGCCGCGGGACTGAGCGTGCGGGACTTCCTCGAGTTGCGCAACACGGATCCCGGCTTCCGACCGGAAAACGTGCTCATGTACCGCATTTCGCTGCCGTCGGCGACGTACGAGGACGCCGAGCAGCGCATTGCGTTTTTCGACGAGCACTTGAGTCGTATTCGTGCACTGCCAGGCGTCGAGATTGCAGGAGCAGCCACGAACCCACCACTCTCGTATCACTCGGGCTGGTTCTTCGAAATCGAAGACGCACCACCCGAAGACCCGGACGCACCCAGACCGGTCACACTAGTACGCATGGTGACCGACGACTATCTGGAAGCAATGGGCGTCACGCTGCTGAGCGGACGCACGTTCGCTCCTGAGGACGGTCGCGACGAGGGATCCCGAGTCGTAATCGTCAATGAGACCTTTGCAAAACGGTACTGGCCCGACAGCGACCCGATCGGTCACCGAATCCGAACGGGGTCTGAGAGCGAATGGCTCACCGTGATTGGCGTGACCCGCGACGTCAAGCATTACGGGCTGGACACGGAGATGCGACAGGGAGTCTATTGGCCCTATCCGTCCCTGGGCCGTGCAGGCATGGCCATAGTCATCAGAGCAGCGGTGGACCCCCTGACTCTAGTCGCACCCGCACGACAAGTGCTGCGGGACATGGATCCCACGCTCCCTATGGCGAACATCACAACCATGTCCCAGGAACTCGAAGAATCGCTTTGGGCACGCCGCGCAGCATCGTGGCTCTCCGCGATCTTTTCGCTAGTTGCCCTCGCTCTGGCGGTGGGCGGTATCTACGGCGTGGTGTCGTATACGGTGAATCAGCGCACCAAAGAGATCGGAATACGCATGGCACTAGGTGCGAGACCCGGCCAGGTAGTGGGCGCGGTGCTGCGAC
>JARRLJ010000457.1:0-3874 GCA_037387025.1 Gemmatimonadales bacterium | reverse complement strand
GGGGTCGCGATGGCGGTGATGGTATCCCCATCGAGCCCTCCGCTCAGGGCCTCCGCGTCATGCCTTGGCCGGCTGCTCACTCTCGGTCTGCCGGATTACCCACCATTGCTGGGCCACACCGAGCACGTTGTTGACGAGCCAGTAGAGCACCAGGCCGGCGGGGAAGAACAGGAACAGCACGGTGAACATGATAGGCATCATCTTCATCATCCGAACCTGCATGGGATCGCCTACGGCCGGGCTCATGAGCTGGGTCAGATACATGCTGCCACCCATCAGAAGCGGCAGGATGAAGAACGGGTCCATCACCGACAGGTCGTTGATCCAGAGGAAGAAGGGCGCCTGCCGGAGCTCCACGCTCTCGAACAGCACCCAGTACAGCGCGATGAAGACGGGCATCGGCAGCAGCATGGGCAGGCAACCCCCCAGCGGATTCACCTTCTCCTTCTTGTAAAGGTTCATCATCTCCTGGGAGAGCTTCTGACGGTCGTCGGCATAGCGCTCCTGGAGCCGCTTCATCTGCGGCGCCACCCGGCGCATGTTCGCCATGGACTTGTAGCTCGCCGCGGACAACGGATACAGCACGGCCTTCACCAGCACCGTCAGCAGAATGATGGCCACGCCCCAGTTGCCCGAGACCCCGTGGAGCCAGTTCAGCACATGGAACAGCGGAACGGCCAGCCACCAGAGAAAGCCGTAATCCACCGTGAGGTTCAGGTTCGGCGCGATCTCCTCGAGGCGCCGCTGATCCTTGGGGCCGGCATAGAAGCGGGACTGCCACGTGCCTTCCGCCCCGGGCGCCACCGTCTTGAGGGGAGCCGTGTAGCCGAACACGTAGGTGCCGTCACGACGCCGCTGGCCGTAGTAGTTGTTGGTATCGTCGGGATTGCCGATCCAGGCCGACAGGAAGTAGTGCTGCAGAAACGCCATCCAGCCGCCGTCGACGACGACCCGATAGGTGCCTTCCTCATCCAGGTCGTCGAACTTCAGCTTCTGGTAGCGGTTCTCGGACGTGGTCAGGGCCCCACCCAGATACGGCCGTGGGCCCAGCGCAAAAGACGTCTCTCCCACGGGCTTGTCGGAATCCCGCTTGATCTGCGCAAACAGACTGGACTGGATCGGCTCCGCGCCGTTGTTCCGGATCCGGTACTCCAGCTCGACCAGGTACTCCCCTGGAAGGAAGCGGTATCGCTTGACCACGTCCTGATCACCGACCGTCGCCGTGAAATCCACCGTAAGGGGTTCCGTCCCCGTCATCCGGTACTCCGCCTCATCCGAGCGGTACATCGGGCGCTCACCCTTTGCGTCGATGCCATCCGCGCCGATGAGCCCGCTCTGGGCGATGTAGGTGCGTCCCTGGCCATGGTCCAGCAATACATAGGGCACGTCGGGCTGGTCCAGGGACACCGGGAACTGCGGCAGGTCGACCCGGACGATGTCGCCGCCCAGCCGGTCGATCCACACGTCGAGCTGGGGCGTCCGAACCCGGACCAGACGATCCTTGCCCACCGCCTGCCGCGGGACGTCCGCCGTGCCCGTCTGTGTTTCGCTGGTGGCAATCAGAGATTCATCCGGCACGTCCGACTCGGTCGCCCGCGGCGCCTCAGCGGCGGTATCCAGCGGGCTCTCGGCCGGCGATTGAGGTTCCGGCACACTCGAGATCTCCGCCGGCGCCTGGCTCTGAATGAAATCTTCGTTCCAGGCCAGGATCATCAGATACCCGGTGGCGGCGAGACCGATCAGGAGAACGATCCTCTGAACCTCGGTCGGTAGCACGTTGGAGAACATCGCGGATCAGATCTCCTTCTGGGCTCGGGGCAGTGCGGGCACCGGATCGAACCCCCCCGGGTGAAAGGGGTGGCATCGTCCCAGCCGGCGGATGGCCAGCCAGCTACCCTTCAGCACGCCAAAGCGTTCGATGGCCTCGAGGGCGTAGTGGGAGCAGGTGGGATGAAACCGACACTGGTTACCGATGAACGGGCTCAGCACCAGCTGGTAAAGGCGTATGACGCCGACGGCTGACATCTTCGGTAGTTCGATTGCTTTCATGTCGTGGCCTGTTCGTTGGACGTGGGGTCGCCGCACTGCGCCTTGTCGGCGACCCCTTGAAACAGCTCACCGAGGCAACGGTGGAGCTCGGCTCGGTCAATGGGTCCGACGACCCGGACCACCAGGTCCAGGGCCGCCAGGTGTTCCCTTTCCCGGCGGAACCGATCCCGGATGATACGCTTGATGAGGTTCCTCGCGTGAGCCCGTGGGACCGCCTTTCTGCCCACCACCAGCCCGATACGGGCCGTGGGCATTCTATTGAAAACTGCATTGAGACGTAACGGCCCGGACCGAAGAGTGAAGTCGGGGCGTCGCAGCACCCGTTCGAACTCGATCGCTCTGGTCAGTCGAGCCTGTCTCGGAAATCCCTGTGCCGCGGATGAGGGCAAGGTACGCGAGGCGGAATCCTTGCGAGCGCGTTACACGCTCAAACGTTTGCGGCCCTTGGCCCGACGGGCATTCAAGACCTTCCTGCCGCCATTGGTGGCCATGCGAGCCCGGAAGCCGTGAGTCCGCTTGCGCTTCAGATTACTCGGCTGGAAGGTTCTCTTCATGATCTCACCCGGTCACTGATTGGCACCCGTCTGACGCGGACGGGCAAAGGGGGGCGGATTTTATGGACGCACCCTGACCCTGTCAACACGACACCGAGGGGACCTCATGAGCAGCTCGAGCGCGTCAAGTAGAAGAAGAATGATTTTTAAGATCTTGTGGTTGTTGCTTGTTGGGCGCGGGGCGTGCTGTTGATAAGGGGCGGAACTCTCCGCCCAACAACAACTTGATGTGGTGGCGACGTTGTGTACAGTGATGGGACCATGCGTCGACGAATTGTGACGCAGCAGGTGCAAGTCCCCGCCCTCATTCCCATTCCCGATTTTATCCACAGGTTGTGCAAGGATTTGCTCACATTGTAGTCAGCGCAAATCGGATCGTTGGTGCAGTTGAATTCGCACGCAATTCATAGCCAATCGATGACTTTCGTGGCTAGAATCTTCGGCACTGTAAAGGACAACCGATCTTCATCGAGAAGCCTGCCACATTGGCCTTTCGACGGCGTCTTTGTCGCTTCGAAAGTCCTGAGAAGGCGAGGTACAGAGAGAGGATGAGGTTCGGTCGCTGTACGGCAAGGAGCATCAGGACCAGGACAGCGGCGGGGAGAACGCTGCGAAGAGGCGATCGGGTCGTCTGGTGGAAGGCTGGATGACCACGAGCGAAAAGAGCAGTCTGTGCACCTACCTTTCGATCGGCATGGGGCCAAGACTGCAACTATAAAAATACGCTTTGCATTTGGGGGCAGCGCAGGTGGGACGTTCCGTTTGGCACAAGTGCCTAGATCGGCTACAGGACGAGCTTTCGTCTCAGCAATACAATACGTGGATCAGGCCGCTTCAGGCTCGTGAGGAAGAGGACCGGCTACGTATCTACGCACCAAACCGCTATGTCAGAAACCAGGTACAGGCGGCCTATTTGGATCGGATCAACGAGCTGCTCGATCAGCTCGGCGACCCGGCCAAGCCGCTGGACGTGGATCTGGACATAGGCGGAACCACAGAATCGTCGGACGAGCCTCAACCGGTGCGGGCGGACGGCAGCGGCGGAATGGCGGATAAACCTGCGGCGGTTCAGCAGCTGAACGCTGACTTCACGTTCGCGACCTTCGTGGAGGGCAAGTCGAACGAGATGGCTAAGGCGGCGGCTTCGCAGGTCGCGCAGAATGCCTGTAGGTCGTACAACCCGTTGCTGCTCAACGGTGGTGTGGGCCAACTTACGCCGGGCGGGGTCCGAGGTTTCTCCGGATCAGAGCCTCGGGATCCGGGTCCCGCCC
>JARRLJ010000456.1:0-3025 GCA_037387025.1 Gemmatimonadales bacterium | reverse complement strand
GCTTCACTCGAGCGATTGGGACTCAAAGTCACCAACACGAAAAGGCGACTCGGCGGGGGTATAGCGATTCATGTAGCTAGGAAGGGACGGCAATAAGAGACGGGCAGGGTCAGCAAGAGACGGGAAAGCTTGTCTCCACTTAGCCTGGAAGACCAGGCTCTCAGTTGGCGAAGAACTGCAACACAGACCACATGTCGCAGTCCTGTTCAGGCTATGCTGGGGAAGACTGCATTAGTAGAGGAGGTGCTCACGCCGCCCACAAGATGGCAAGAGCAATGAGTAGCGCCAGAGTGAATGTGCGTCGCATCGTTTCTCCCGAGCTCAATGTGATCACCCATATGAATCCTTCCCCCCGGTACCCCACCCGTCCGAACAGCCTGAGCGGTGGCCAGATCAGCGGATGCGGGTATTTAGCGTTCACCGACCCAAAGAGTTGTGATGCACGTCACATTTGGGCTGAAGACATATCGAAGGGTTGGCAATTCGCCGCGGTCAGTGGGAGGCACGCTTTCCATCTTCTGCCACTATTCCTGCCTTCTAGCCGCACCTCTCACCAAGCCGTAGCTTTTCTGGTCACCCAGTCTTTCACGCGAGAGATGCCACCGTGACCGACCCACAGAATCTCAATGCACTCTTTTTCAAGGCTGTCGAGCGATTCGGCACCAAGAGCGCGGCCCTCCGATACAAAGAGGAGGGAGTATGGAAGGACATCACTCACCACGAGCTTGCCCGGATCGTCCACCGCGCATCTCTAGGGTTGCGCGAACTCGGCTCACAGAAGGGTGACCGGATAGCCATCATCTCTCAGAACCGGCCAGAATGGGCGATTTGTGACTATGCCTGTCTGATGGCGGGGTGCGCTGACGTCACGATCTATCCGACGTTCACGGCATCACAGACAGCGTACGTCCTCAATGACTCGGCGTCCCGAATCGTGATCGTCGAGGATCAAACACAGTATGACAAGATCATCTCGGTGCGCAGTGAGTTGGAGAGCATCGAGCACATCGTCGTGATCGACGCCGTCCAGGGGATGGAAACAGAGGGCCTCGTCAGTTTCCAGGAGCTGCTCAGGCGGGGGGAAGTGGCCGAAACCAAGTACCCGGACCATCGGGAAGAAGCCATCAAAGTGAAACCGAACGACCTGGCCACTTTGATCTACACATCGGGTACGACTGGGCCGCCGAAAGGAGTGATGCTGACTCATGGGAACTTTTGCTCGAACATTATCGCAGTACTCCAGGTGTTGTCCATTGGGCTCGAGGACCACGCGCTCTCGGCGGCGCCTTTGTCACACAGCTTCGAGCGGATGGCGGGCCACTATACGATGTTCCATGCCGGGGCTACCATCAGCTACGCGGAGAGCATTGAGCGCCTGCCTCAGAACCTGGTCGAGGTTCGGCCAACCATCATGATATTCGCCCCGCGTCTGTACGAAAAGCTGCATGCGGCGGTGCGCGAAAAGGCTCTCAGTGGTAGCGCTCTCAAGCGGGGCATCTTTCGATGGGCATGTCGCAGTGCCGACCGCTGGGCCGATCTGAGACTGGCCAAGCAACCAATCCCGGCAGTGATCGCCCTGAAGAAATCGATCGCTGACAAGCTCGTGTTCTCGAAGCTCAAGGAAAGGACCGGTGGGCGGATCAGGTTTTTTGTGTCCGGTGCGGCACCCCTCAACCCCGTTGTGGCCAAGTTCTTCTTCGCCGCCGGTCTGCCGGTAACAGAGGGCTACGGTCTGACCGAAACCTCTCCCGCTATCTCTGTCAATCCACTGGAAGCAATCAGGATAGGGACGGTGGGCCCGCCCATTCCGGGCGTGGAGGTCAAGATCGCCCAGGACGGTGAGATTCTCACACGGGGTCCCAACATAATGCTGGGTTACTACAACAAACCGGCCGAGACGGCAGAAGCCATCGACCCAGAGGGGTGGTTTCACACCGGTGATATCGGTGAAATCGACACCGCGGGATACCTCAAGATTACCGATCGGAAGAAAGACCTCATCGTAACGTCCGGTGGAAAGAACATCGCGCCGCAGCCTATCGAAGCCAGGATCAGAAACAACCGATTCGTATTGAACGCGGTGATGATCGGCGACAAGCGAAAGTTTCCCTGTCTGCTGGTGGTTCCCAACCTTGAGGTGCTGAAGAGCTGGGGAGTGAAGAAGAGTATCCAGTTCCAGGACACCGCATCATTTCTCGCTCACCCGGATGTCGTGGCCAAAATGGAGCAGGAGGTCATGAGTACGTTGGACGATCTGGCGCAATTCGAAAGGCCAAAGAAGATGGCCCTGCTGGAGGAAGACTTCAGTCTCGAGCGCGGTGAGGTCACACCGACGTTGAAAGTGAAACGGCGAGTGGTGGAGGAGAGGTACAAAGACAAGATCGAAGCATTGTACGCGGAATAGCACGGGAGCGCCGGCTCTCCTTGGATGTCGCACTAGGCCTGTTCTGCTTACCGCTCACTGCTCCCGGCTCCCCGCTCGTTGATTTGACGTCTCCCTTCCAAGGTGTATTTTCTCCCGCTTCGAGAGGGAGAACCAAGATAGGAGGAGTTCCAATGAGACATCGTAAACTTACGGCGCTACTGAGCATCGCTCCACTGCTCTGGGCCTGTGGAGCGACTCCCATAGGACCCGCAGACATGGACGCCATCGACTCGGTACGCACCGCGTTCCAGAACGCCGTGCAGGCCGGCGATGCGGCAGCGGTCCTGGCGCTCTACGCCGACGGGGCCGTGGAGATGCCTCCGAACATGCCGATCCGCAGCGGAAAGTCGGCTATCGAGGAGGGGGCGGCTGAAGAGCCGCAACCGACGACCTTCAGCCTCACGCCGGTTGAGACCGACGGGGCGGGTGACCTGGCCTACGACAGGGGTACCTACGCGGCCAGCGTGATGATGGAGGGCATGGAGGAACCCGTGACCGACACCGGCAAGTACGTGGTGTTGCTCCGGAAACAGGACGACGGCTCATGGCTTATGACGGCCGTGATCTGGAATTCCGATCTGCCCGTGCCCGCTGAGCCAC
>JARRLJ010000455.1:0-3028 GCA_037387025.1 Gemmatimonadales bacterium | reverse complement strand
AAGTTCGCCATCATCACCCCGGCGCTGATCAGCGGCGCAATCGCCGATGAGGCGAGCATCCATGCGGTGGACCCGGAGTCGACCGGAACCTCGGGGGCCGTCTGTGCGATCGTGACGGCGACGCTTGCCAGGTAGAGTTCAGTCATGGGTCGCTCGTAGAATCGGTACAAAGTATGGAAGTCTGTCCGTGGAGCAAGTTTGAAGCCAGCAGAGTCCTGAAGCTCGAAGCCAGCGCTCGCACTAATGATCCTGGCCAGGGCAGGATCCCACCCTTATAGTAGGTCGCCTCTGATAGGTGGAGCCGCCCACACTTGGCTGAAACACTCGAGCGCCTGAGAACTGCATTGAAAGGCCGCTACACGATCGAGCGTGTGCTTGGTCGGGGCGGCATGGCCTCAGTATACCTCGCTCACGACGTCAAGCACGATCGCAAGGTCGCCGTCAAGGTTCTCCTTCCCGAACTTGCAGCAGTCTTGGGTGCAGACCGCTTCATCAACGAGATAAGAGTTACTGCCAACCTGCAGCACCCTCACATCCTGCCATTATTCGATTCCGGTGAAGCAGACGGATTCCTCTTTTATGTAATGCCCTACGTCGACGGGGAGTCGTTGCGCGACCGGCTCAATCGCGAGGGTAGGCTATCGTTCGATGAAGCACTGGCGGTTGTCCGTGATGTGGCAGCGGCGCTCACCTTTGCGCACGGCCAGGGAATCGTTCATCGGGATATCAAACCCGAGAACATCCTAGTGAAGGATGGAGAGGGTCTGGTAGCTGATTTCGGCATCGCGCTGGCGCTCTCGCGGGTGGGCGGCGAACAGCTCACGGTCACCGGACTCGCCGTGGGAACGCCGTCATACATGAGTCCCGAACAGATTGGCGGCGAACAAGCAGTGGACGGGAGGAGTGACGTCTACTCACTCGGCTGTGTTTTGTTCGAACTGCTTACCGGTGAGCCACCCTTTAAGGGCCCAACGGCGCATGCGATCGTCGCGCAGAGTTTGGTGGAGACCCCGCGCTCGGCGCGCTCTCTGCGTGCAGAGCTGCCGGCGGAGACCGACGGTGCGCTCGCACGCGCCCTCGCAAAGGATCCTGAAGACCGCTACGAAACGCCACGTGCTTTCATCGAAGCATGCGAACCAACTGCCGTTTTGGTTAGACGCCGTCGTTGGCCGCTCGCCGGTGTAGCGTTCGCAATCGCAGTAATAGCCGGGGTGGCGTTTCCCCTCTGGCGCAGCGGGCAGGCCGCACGGGCGCGCACACTACTTCCAACGATCCAGAACTTGGCAAATCAAAACAACTATGTCGATGCGTTCGGAATGGCCGTCGAGGCCGAACGGTACCTCGCCGGTGATACGACATTGGCCGCGCTGTTAACGGCAGTCTCAGATCTCGTCACGATCGTGACGGATCCGGAGGGTGCTGACGTTTACCTTGGGCGTCTCCCCTCGAGTGAGGAGCGAGAGCGGGAAGACAGTGTATTCATCGGAACGACTCCGATCACTGGTCTGCGCTTGGCGCGGACGGACTACCGGATTGAAGTTCGCAAAGACGGTTACACCACGCTCGAGCGGATCGTGTCGAGTGCCCTTGGCAGATCCGATGCTGGCGACGAAGGACGAAACATCGATCTCACTCTCGAACTGCTGCCGGCCGATGCGGTTCCACTCGACATGGTAGCGGTGCCCGGAGGAGAGTACGAGGTCAAGAATCCCGATCTGCCTTTGAGACTCGAAGCGAATCTGCAACCGTTCTTCCTCGACCGGTTCGAAGTCACAAATCAGCGCTACGCTGAGTTCATCCGTTCTGGCAGTTACTCCGCAGCTGCGTTCTGGAAGATTGCGGCCGCCGATGGCGTCGATCCGAGCGGCTTCGTCGATCAGACCGGGCTTCCAGGTCCACGGACATGGTCCAGCCAAGAGGTGCCGCCCGGGCAAGAGCGCCACCCCGTAACCGGAGTCTCGTGGTACGAGGCAGCGGCTTATTGTGCTTCCGAGGGGAAGCGATTGCCCACGTTGTACGAATGGGAGAAAGCCTCTCGCAACGGTGTCTACTCTCACAGGGGCGTCATGATGCCCTGGGGTTACATGTCGGCGGCGCTGCAAGTTGAGACGCGAGCGAATTTCTCCAACTCCGGTACGATGCCGGTCGACACCTTCCGTTTTGGGATCAGCCCGTACGGTGCCTACGCCATGGCCGGCAACGTCAAAGAGTGGCTAGCCAACCCCACTGGAGACGGGTTTGCCGTGACCGGCGGCTCCTGGCAGGACCTGGCGTATTTGTTCACCGAGGTGGGCTCGTTACCCGGAACAACGGCCTCGGCAGCAGTTGGCTTCCGTTGCGCACGGACCGGCGGAACGCCCGTGGGCAACCAAGGTGGCGATCGCCTGATGCTAGACGCTCCGACACCGGCGTATGACCCGGTCGATGCCGCTTCCTTCGAGACATTGTTGAGCCACTACCGCTACGATCGGCAGCCAGCAAACGCTCGTGGCTTCGTGGTTGATGAAACACCGGATTGGTCAAGGGAGCGGTTCTGGTTCGACGGCGTCGCCGGTGATTCGATCCTCGCCTATCTGTACCTGCCGAAACGTGCAGCTCCACCCCTGCAGACGCTGGTATTCGTGCCGAGTTCGGGTGCTTTCTTCTTCGAACCGGTGTGGCGGGAAGCCGAAAAGGTGCTGGGTCCTCACCTCAAGGCTGGTCGCGCAGTGCTGACCGTGGTAATGAAGGGGATGCTGGAGCGCCCCTGGCCAGCAGACTTCGCTCCGCCGCCCACCAACTCCGTGCGATTCCGCGACATGATGGTACTGCATGCCACCGAGTTGCGGCTCGCGATGGACTATCTCGAGACGCGCCAAGAGATCGACATGGAGCGTCTGGCGTACGTGGGCCTGAGTTGGGGAGCGGGTTCGCGGCTCCTGTTCGCGGCGGTCGACGAACGGTACAGTGCCGTGGTGCTCATCGGCGCAGGCATCGACGAACGGGTGCAGCCCACACTTCCCGAGGCGGCCAACTTCAACTTCGCGCC
>JARRLJ010000454.1:1230-4622 GCA_037387025.1 Gemmatimonadales bacterium | reverse complement strand
CTCGAGGGAGCGTCGAACCAGCTGCGGGTCCGGACGTCGAATGCCACCGGAAGCACCTGCAGTCGGCCCCGTTCCAGTTCTGTCAAGAAGTAATAGACGTTCTTGCCACCGAGCGCGTGCAGAATCCGATGCCTGCTCTCCCCTTCCGAGCGTTTCTCCACGACAACGCCCCTCCCACCCTCTATCTCCACTAGGTAGTCGGCTCGCCCAACTGTCAGTGCCTTTGCCAGGGGGTCTACCTCAGTAGCGGCGAACTCCTCGTCGAATGGCTGCATTGCCGTACCATGATGCGAGGGCGCCCAGAGCTCATAGAACTGCTCGTGGCACTCCCGGCAGCTCCCAGAGCCACTGTATCCATTCGAGTTCGAAGCACCTCGCCCAGACAACTGTCTGAAGGCGAGCGGCAGTAGCGCAATCAGCACAAGCGCAACCGCACCTAGAATCGCTCCGCGTCTGGTGATCATTGCTCCATCCCCTACCGCGCCCCTAGGAAATAGGGTCCCATGAATGCAACTAAGTTAAGGCGGTCGAACCAGCCGATTATGAAGTAATAATGAAGCCACCGCGCAGACGGCTTGGTACGTGTCAGGAGAGTGCCGAAACGAACACTGCGACTACCTTGTGGATTTACAGTGCAACAACATTTCTACAACTCCACAATCTGTGGAAAACCGCTCAGACTCCCCCAAATGCTTTGCTCACGAGTTCCACACTTGGTTCACAGCACAAATTAGAGCCGAACAAAAAACGGCGCTTGCCCATTCTCTCACGGCTTGTACGTTCCATCTGCCCTCCGAGTCCCTGACAAATGAAGCAGTACTGAACCGATACCCGAGAACAGGGTGGCTCTACCCTGTCGATGGTATGCGATCGGGGCGATGCACGAATACAGCCAACGAGGAAGAGACAAACTCCAACAGCAGGTGGCCCGAGGCCACGACGAGATTCGCTGTCCACTCGATGGCGCCGTGATGGTGGTGGTTAGCGGCGTTGCGATGAAGACAGAGGGAGGTGAAACGGTCTACCGGGACTTCGTTGGACGGCCGCGCAAGTCGGCCTGGACCGTGGTCACCGTTGAAATGGAGTGTTCTGCGTGCCGGCGGCGCATGACAGACCTCACGGTAAACGCGGAAACCGTCAGCTCCGAGGCCACCGCACCCAGCCCTACCGCCCGGTCGCGTCTCTGATCGCTTGGGCCCTCTCATCCATCTGCTGGGCCCGCGCTGTGCGCCCCGCACCTCTCAACATCGCGGCGAAGTCCGTTAGCGTCTCTGCGATTGCCTGGTCATCAGGCCCGAGCGCCGCTTCACGAATTGCAAGCGCCCGCTCATACAAGGGCTCGGCTTCCACATACCGCCCCTGCTCCCGATAAACGTTCGCCAATCCGTGCAGTGACACGGCAAAGGCGCGGTTGCTCGGTTCGAACAGCTTGTCCTTTATCGCCAGGGATGCCTTGAAATAGGTTTCCGCCTCCTCGTACTTCCCCTGGATCCAGTAGGTTTCGGCGATGTTGTTGAGGATCCGCGCTGTGTTCGGATGCTCGGGTCCCAGTGTCTGTTCGAAGATCTTCCTCGCTCGATCGTACGCCGCAACGGCCTCATCGTACTTGCCCTGCATGTAGTACAGACTACCCAGAGTGTTCAGTCCTTCCCCCAATTCCGGATGATTTGATCCCAGCACCTTTTCCCTTATCGCCAGCGAGCGTTCAAATAGGGGCTCGGCCTCGGTGAGCTTTCGCTGAAACCAGTAAAGTGCCCCTAGATTGCTGAGTGCAAGCGCTACTTCCGGGTCCTCAGGACCCAGTTGTGTTTCTCTTATCTGAAGCGCACGGCGCAGCAGGACCTCAGCCTCTTCATATCTCCCTTGCTCCGCATAGTCTCCACCTAGCGTTCCCACGCTGTTGGCCACAGCGGTATCGTTCGGCCCGAGGACGCGTTCACGAATATCCAACGCCCGTTTCAGCAACGGTTCTGCGTCAGAGTACTTACCCTGATCACCGTACACGATGCCGAGGTAATGAAGGCTCTCAGCGATGTCCAGGTCGTCGGGATGTAGCTCGCTTTCGCGAAGCGCTAGGGACCGTTCTTGGAGCGAAGCGGCCTCGTCGTACAGCCCAAGGGACCAGTATACGTTTCCCATGGTCGCCAACAGCCGTGCCTGCACCACCGGTTGATCTGCAAGTTCAGTAGCTATGCCCTCCGCGCCTCGGTCCAGGATCTCCCGCGCCGTGATGCTATTGCCGCGTGCCTCGTTTGGGTCCGATACCTCAAACAGGCCGACCAGAAAATCCGACACCTGACGTGAAGCCTCCGCCTCCCTGGCAGCGATCCTCTCAGCTCTCGTCGCCCGCACCATGCCGACCGTGGCTAGAACGGCACCTGCAAGAAGGGCCAAGCCTACGAAGGTGCTGGCGGTTACGCCGGCCTTGTGGCGGCGAACGAACTTGCTGAACCGGTACCGCACACTGGGAGGACAAGCCAGAACTGGTTCTTCGTTCAAGTGGCGCTTGATCTCAAACGCGAGCGCATTGGCGGTCTGGTAACGCCTGTTTCTGTCCGACTCCATCGCTTTCATGACGATCCAGTCCAGGTCGCCCTTTAACTCCCTACGCAGTGAAATCGGATCGGTCTTGCGAGACTCAGCTACCGTTGCCCGGGCATTGCCCAGACTAGATACTCTTGCGCTCGGGGTCTGAGGCTGTGTCTGCCTGGCCACGAGTCGAGCTATGAACGCCGGCACACCTACGTCCGTCGGATCCACCGGCACGCGCCCGACGAGCAGTTCGTAGAGCATGACTCCCAGACTGTAGATGTCGGTCCTGGTATCGACGTCCAGTCCAGTCATCTCAGCCTGTTCCGGGCTCATGTAGGCCGGCGTGCCGATCGCCTGCCCGTACTCCGTCACCAGTGTCTCGCCCCCCACCCTGCTCGCTCACTATCACGTTCGAAGGCTTGAGGTCTCTGTGGATAACACCCTTTTGGTGGGCGTGTTGTACGGCATCGCACACCGGAACGAACAGCTCGAGGCGCTCTCTCGTAGACAACCTGTGCCGGTCGCAATACTCCGTTAGCGGTACTCCACGAACTGCTTCCATCACGAAATAGGGACGACCTGTCTCCGAGGCACCGGCATCGAACACCTGCGCGATATTCGGATGCTCCATAACAGCGAGAGCCTGGCGCTCGGCCTCGAAACGCGCCACAACATCTCTTGTGTCCATCCCAACCTTCATGACTTTCAAGGCCACGCGGCGCCTGACGGGTTCCATCTGCTCGGCCTCGTAGACGACACCCATACCACCCTCTCCCAAGACCTGCAGAATTCGATACACGCCGATGCGCTCCGGATGACTCAGGACGTCTCCGGTAGATACGGGATCTTGGCCCTTGTTG
>JARRLJ010000454.1:0-1214 GCA_037387025.1 Gemmatimonadales bacterium | reverse complement strand
TCTTGTGCAGTCACAACGGGACTACCTCTCGGCTCGGCAGCCTGAGATGGAGCGGCCTGCTCGTGACCACTCCGCAAAGAGCCTACCTAATAATGATGTCGGGATCGATCACTACCGTGATTGGATCTTCACCCTCCTGCGTGCACACCAACCGGATGTTGTATTGAAACGGCGGCCCTCCAGCCTGGTTGGGTCGCATTGCGCCGGGCCGTGCTGGAACCTGCTTGGTTCCGCCGTATGGCGGTGGGCCGGCGAATGGCCAACGTCCTGTCTTCGGTTCTATCTCGACCTCGCTGGTGGTTGCGTCTTGATTCAGAACCCACTCGATCTCCTGCCCTTGATCGAGCACGGCGCGCCAAGGATCGACCGAAAAATCCACCCGAGAACCCACGCACCTTACATCCACCTGCACCTGAACGGGCGCGCCTTGAATCGTGGAAGGTTCCCATTCTGCTTCCCACGGAATAAGACCCACCACACCCAACGTGCATGCTAACACCAGGGTGCCACGCAACATGATGACCTCCGAGGACGACGGTAAGTCGGCAAGTTTGGCCTACTTAGCCGCGTTTGGCAAGAGAAGGAACCTGCTAGAGGACTACGGACAACCCTAGAGTTGCCGCCAACGCCAGGTTTGTTGTGAGATTCCACGCGACGTTGGCGCCCATCGCCGGAATCGGCACTTCCTGCAACGGATCGGATAGCGCCCACCGCAGAGGCTTGACCAGCATCAGCGAAGGCACTGCAGCCAGTAACGCGGCAATTGGAAACGCATCGAGCAGCACCGCCGCAATTATGGTTGCAGGCGTAAGCAATCCAGCAGCTACGTAGACAGTCGCCGCGGTCCCGCGGCCGAAGATAGTGACCAGGTTGCGACGGCCTCCGGCTCTGTCAGCCGCCTCGTCGGGGAATTCGTTCAATAGCAAGAGATTGAATGTCATGTAGGTTGCTGGGAGAGCGGCCCATGCTACCGCAACGCCGAGTGTGCCGCCCTGGACCAATGCCGTCCCCATCACAGGCAACCCACCGAGGCCCAGGCCTGCCGCGATCTCACCCAAACCGACCCGTGCCAAAAAATCAGTGTAACCAATTACACAGATCGCACCGATGACGATGATCGGCAGCAATGCCAACTCCACGACTGCGACAAAATAGACGCCGATTGCGAGCCCGAGAGCTGCACACGCAACGCCGAATACGAACGTCTCTCTACT
>JARRLJ010000453.1:0-3033 GCA_037387025.1 Gemmatimonadales bacterium | reverse complement strand
GTTCTATGTGATGGCGGACGCCTCACTGTAGCTAGATCGAACGGTTGCGAGCCTGGTGCTAGCTTCTCGATGAAGTTCGCACTTTTTTTGCTACAAGTCGTAGCGCGGCCGGGCGAAGGCTCCTTGTGCAGAATGGAACAGAGCAGTCTATTAAGCAATGTGACCAGGTTTCCCGCATGACCAAGAGATCGAGACAAGCACTATACATCCTCGCGTGCGTGTATCTAGTTGCCCTAGTGGCAGCGGCGGCGCTGTGGTCCATACGCAACAATGTCGCACAATTCCTGACACTGGAATGGTTCCGAGACGTGCTCGTGCACCTATGGTCCGTGGCGAGCGGAGATCTCTTGAGTGCCTTCATTGTATCTGAGGTGGTCGCACTGGTGATATTGGGATACGTGTGGTGGTTGGGGGATGTGAAGCAACGCACGTGGCCGAAACTGGTACGCAAGTTTGCACCGGTGCGTGGCTTGATGGCTGCCCTTGCCTTCGCCGTCTACGTGATCATTAGTCCTGTTGCGTTCTTGCTGGCCTACATCGGATTCAGAGATAACATGAATCTGCGCGGCGTCGATCGCCGTGAAGGGCATGGCCCGACGTACACGGGGCCCGAACGGCGGGCGGTACGTCGCCGACAAACGCAGCAGAGGCAGGTCTTCGCTGGGCATCCCGGCTATCATTCGATTTCATAGGCGCCTACGAGGAGTGATGACATGACGCGGCTCACCCAACGCCTCAGTACTATGTTCTCGGCCGTCAAATGTCCAAGATGCGGAATGTTGGTGCAACCAGATAGCCTTCCCGCTCCCGATGGTCCACCGGACTCGCCGGGGTCGGCAACTGACGAGAAACGTTGGTCATTTCTTTGGGTGGCACCGCGAGGAGATGTGTGTCCGGAATGCGAGTTCCCGTTGTCGAAGTATTTCGGGAGGCTTAGGTGGATTCGCACGGCCGGAGTGGGCGTGTCGATAGTAATGGTCTCGTTGGTGTTCCAGATAATCGGTTCTATCGGCCAATTAGGCACTGCGTTCGTTCGAATCTGGCAGGCCACCATCATTTTCGGGGCGATCGTGGCTGCTATAGGTATAATCGGTGTGCTTGTGGGTGGAAGACACCGTACGGTGCGGGTGTCAGGGAGGCAGACCTAGACTGAGACGTTGCCCGCCCCACCACAGCTAGGACAATCTTCGAGGTAGAGGTAAGATGCGCCGCTCCCGCGGGCTTGCGCACCGGTCCGACTGATCTTCCACGACCGGGTCTCGCCACACACAGGGCATCTCTGACTGGTCTTGGTGCCTGAAGCTGGGCCCTTCCCACAGCCATCCTTCTCGTGCACTGTCTCACATTTGGCACAATAAACCAACATGGGATCATCTTTCGTATGTGGTCTCAATAACATGCAGGTTGGGACCGCGGCGTGCAATCATGGTCCCGTTGGGAGCGTGGGTCGCTCGATTCGATCTCCCAGAAACATGACTCTCCGCTCCCTGCTCACCGCCCAGAGATTCCGAGCGACTATGTTCCTGTCTATCTTCTCCACATGGCAAGGACTCTCGAGGCGATTCAATCAGCCATGAGTGACACGTACCGCCTGGTGCGTCCCATCGGCCGTGGCGGAATGGCGACGGTGTACCTGGCCGAAGATCTGAAGCATCACCGCAAGGTTGCAGTAAAGGTGCTGCGCCCAGAGCTCGCCGAGTTGCCTTCACACGCTTCCACTTCGCCCTGAGACTGACAGTAGTTAGTTTGTTGGACCGTTAACAAACGGGGCGTAGCGCAGCCCGGTAGCGCGCCTGGTTTGGGACCAGGAGGTCCCGGGTTCAAATCCCGGCGCCCCGACTGCTGTCTTGGCGACCCCTGAGCGCACTGTCCCGGCTTAGGTCTCTTCTTGTATCAACCATCAGGACAATTCGGCTACTGCGAGATCAGGGGCCGATGTCCTGCGCGAGCTGAGGACTAGGCCGCTGCCGGATGCAAGTCCGTCTGTTGGAAGATCAGATCCCGCGGTCAAGACCAGCCCGTCGCGGGGTCAGGCGGGGGTGCTGACCCGCCGGGGACAGGTGGGTAGCGCTTCCTCAGCCGCCACGAAATCTGCGGGCAGACCGAGGGCGCACGACACCGGATCACAACAAGTGTGACAGACACGCTTGAACGCGCTGAAGCTCGACAACTCTACGTGTGGCGTGAGGAAGTCCTCTTCGACCGGTTCGCTACCGAGTAGATCCGTGCTGAGATACTTCTTGTTGTCGTCGGGGAAGACGGTGACCACTGTTCCTTCTCCGCCCATATCGTTCAGAACCTTCAGTGCGGCGAGGAAGTTTGCGCCGGAGGATATGCCGACTGCGATTCCGAGTTGCGATGCGAGCTTCTGCGCCATGATGATAGCGTCGCCGTCGTCCACACAAATCACCTCATCAAGGCCGGCGAGATCGACAATGGGTGGTATGAACTCATCCGAGATCCCCTGAATGCGGTGCTTGCCGACTTTGTGCCCCGTGGAGAGCGTGGGGGAGCTAGCGGGCTCCAGAGGGTGGAGCTTGACGCTCGGTCGGTGCTCCTTGAGAAACCGGCCGACCCCCATGATCGTGCCGCCGGTACCAACACCGGCAACGAATGCGTCCGGAAACAGGTTGCGGAAGCGCAGCTGCCACCAGATTTCCGGGCCGGTGGTCTGCGCATGAGCTTCTATGTTGTCTTCGTTTGAGAATTGGCGGGGTAGAAACGCGTGCGGTGTACCGGTGGCCAGCTCCTCGGCGCGGCTTATGGAGCCGAGGAATCCGCCCTGTTCCTTACTGACCAAGTGTATGTCGGCCCCCATTGCACGGATCAGGTTGATCCGTTCTGAGCTCATCCAGTCGGGCATAAAAATCGTCACCGGGGGCCCCAGGGCCCTGCCGATTGCCGAGATTGAGATCCCGGTATTGCCACTGGTGGCCTCCACGATGCGGGCGCCGAGATGGAGGGAGCCCTTGGCGTAGCCCTGCTGGAGAATGTGCAGCGCCATGCGGTCCTTGATGCTGCCGGTCATGTTGA
>JARRLJ010000452.1:0-3317 GCA_037387025.1 Gemmatimonadales bacterium | reverse complement strand
CAGAGCCCGGTGTGAGGTCAAGCGTGACGTCGATCTGCTCGTCAGGTGCAAAGAGTGCCAGCGAGATTCGTCGGTTACCGGTGTCGCGATGGATGCGCGCATCGCAGCGAGCATTTGAGTATCCGTCCCTGCCGGGGAAATATCCGGTCCGGTGATCCCACCCCGCTAGCTCTTCCGCGGGCATGTTTCCATGGAGCCAAACGTAGAGGTTTTGTTGATCCGGCTCCGTTATCGGTGTGGACACGGTCGCTTCTACGCCAAAGCCGCGCGTAACAGACCATGTCCGTCCAAGTTTCTTTCAGCACCAATCTAGATTCTGGTTCCACCACCCTCACGATGACCGAGTCCGCCCGCCACCCACCGGCAGAGGCAGCAATGCTCGCCTCGCCGGTCCGCTTGCCGTTGATCACTCCGCCAGGATCTACGGCTGCTACGTTTGTATCGAGTGAGGTCCACTCCAAGATCTGCGGCACAGTTGGTTGCTCGGAGTTATTCTTCGCCGTTAACCGCATCAGCAGCGGGACCCCCACGGGGGCTTCGACCGGTCCCTGTACCTCAATCCGCTCCAGGTAGTGCCACGACTCATGGGTTGGCTGCCACATGGGCGTCAATCCCTCGAGGTTGTCGTAATCGATGCGGACCGGCTTGCTCTGTGTCGGATCGTCGAGTGGGAAGATGCGCCACTGCGAGGGTAATCCCTCACCCACGGTACAGTAACATGCACCCCACTTGGAATCAGGACTCACTGTGCCTTTGTTCTCTGAACCGACGCGAGCAAACGCAACGAGCCTTCCAGACTCCGGGAGCAGAGAGACCATCCACCTCTCGCCGGTAGAGTCGGATCCAAGGAGTAGAAGAGAACCGTCGTCCGACCAGGTCATAAGTTTGCTGATTCTGAGATCTTGCGCTGGGAAGCAGCTGGACGTGGTGCCATCGACCGTGATCCAACACAGCTCGACACGGGTTCCACCCAATCCTTGACGCATGAACGCGATCCGCGTGCCGTCCGGGCTCCAGGTCGGATACAATTCCAAAGCCTCTGTGTAAGTGAGCCGCTCCAAGTCGGTCGTGTCCACGTTAACACCTGTCGAGTTCACGTTCAGAATAGCTAGCTCGTAGATGCTGCGATCGCTCCAACGGGCCGTGGTGATGGAGAGCTGCCGCCCATCGGGAGACCAGCCCCCGGGCTTGTCGTCGCCGGACGCGAACGTGAGTCGTTTCTCGGACGCGCGCCCGTCGCTTACAAATACTTCGCTGCCACCCGTGTCACCGCTGAGGTGCGATATGGCCCACATGGTGCCGTCAGGACTGGGCGAGAAGATTCCCATGTGACGACCGCTGAACCTTGTGTTCCGATGTATCACCTTTCGGGACGGCTCTACGGTCTCAAGCTCGTCCCAGCCTTCGCGGCGCAACTCGGCAACAAAGACTAGGCGCGTTGATTCGTATCCACGTTCAAACAGCATGAAGTTCATGTCGGCTGGAGGTCCGTTGGGAACGAGCAACATTGCGATCCCGCCGATCACGAGCATGGCGGCGACGGCTGCGCTGCCGACCGCGCGTCGCGGTGACGACAGCCCCAAGCGCATGTAGAGAGGCAATCGCTTCACCAACTTTGATGCTTGCCCGTTCGCGCCCATGGTACCAGTCGTCTCTCGCGCCAGCTCAATCAGACTGCGGCGGTCGCCGCGCGAGCGTGCCAGCCACACCTTTCTGCGAAACGCAGTGCGCAACCGCTTGACGTCACCGGCCCGAGCCAGGTATGGACCTGCCTGGGTCAGCAGGCCGAGGTCGTTCCAGCCGTAGTCCAACAGCACACGGCCGATCGCCCCGAATGCTGCCGAGGACGCTTCGTTCGGCGCGCTCTCGACCGCTAGCTCGGCTATCTCGTCGTGGGCTACGCGATACTCTTCACCAGCGCGCGCTATGAAGCCTTTCCTTTCCAGATCTAGGAGATCGTGGTCAAACGACGCTCCCGGCCGATTCACCAGCTCGGCCAACACGCCGCGTGACAGAGGTGTGCCGGCCGCCGCCAGCAACAGCAGCAGCCAGCTCTGCTCGCGATTGAGTTCCGCGAAGCGCCGCTTGAGTGCTCCGCCCTCGTGCAACTCCGCCTGCAGCGCGGTCGGGTTGGAACAGGTCCACTCTCCCTGCTCCAGGCCGAGTCTCTCTTGCTCCAACGCCAGTTGGAGCGTCTCCATTGTCAAGAGCGGTGAGCCGCGGGTGGCACTATGAATCAACTCCGGCAACGTTTCAGTCCACGCTTCATCGGGCAGGCTGCCGAGGCTGCTCAGCAGTGACAGCACCTGGTCCTGCGTGAGCGGCTCGAGCTCAATGGTGCGTGATGTGTCAGCCGCCTGAAGTGCGTCGTGCATTGGCCGCGACGTCGTTACCAGGAGAACCCGCGAATCGGGTACGCTTCCGATCAAGCCCGCGAGCAGCGACAACGACGGCTGGTCGACCCAGTGCAGGTCGTCCACGAACACCGCCAGCGGTTGTTCGTCGGCGACGCCGGCAAGCAGATCTCTCACTGCAATGAGGTGTTTCCTGGCAACATCGTGGTGCGGGGCATCCGCCCGCCGATCGTAGATCGAAGACAACGTGGGGTTCAAACCGACCAGAATGCTGGCGCAGGCGGGTGAGACGCTGGCCGCTCCGGGCAAACGGCAAAGCGCCTCAGCCAGGTCGGAGGCGTACGAGTACGCCACGTGACGCGTTCCCGGGTTGGCGTTGACGTAGACGACTCGCGCACCCATGGTGAGCAGGCGGGCTTCCAGATCCTTGAGCAGACGCGTCTTGCCAATTCCCGCAGCACCCGTGATGTGCAGGTGCACTCCGGGGCCGCGCTGTGCTTCCTGCCATGCAGCGGTGACTGTAGCGAACTCTCTTTCCCTGCCGATCAGTTCCGCTACCAGTGTGTCTGACTGTTGCTCGCCTGGCTCTTGTTGGATCCGCTTTGCAGTCTCGATAGCGGACCTCGTAGCCGGTTCCGGTTGCCGGTTTTCCCGCGCGAGCATCCGTTCCAGCGCTTCCGCCTCCACGCCCGCCGATACCCAGTCGCCGGCCGAGCACAGCGTTTCCAATAGCAGACGCCAGCCGACCTCGTCGAGCGGATTGGCGTCACGTACGCGGTGGGAGAGTTCCCTCGCTTCACGCGTGCGTCCCTCAGACAGCCAGTCGTCGACCACCACATCCGCAGCGCGGAAGAACAACGACTGCAGATGCACGCGTTGTGAGTCAGCCCACTGCTCGAACCGGACTCCGCCAGGCACTGCCATTTCAGGTAGAAAGGAACCGCCGTACAGTGTGACTGCGGC
>JARRLJ010000451.1:0-3043 GCA_037387025.1 Gemmatimonadales bacterium | reverse complement strand
AGTGTTTGCTTGAGCCAGCGCAGTCGAAGCAAAAGCCAGGGTGAGCGCCGTAGTGCTGATGAACCAACGCGTCAGATTCATGGCGAGATCCTCTCGTTTGTCCGAGTTGCGCAGCGGGCAACCTTGCGGAGCAGCGACTCACGGTCAAGACGCTGTCTTGCTACCGGTCGGCGGTCGCGGTTTCTACCTGGCACCGCGGTCCCACACGTTGTTGCTCCTATCGATGTCTGGGACGAGCTGGTCGGGGTCCACTTCGACTCGCACCACCGGTGATCCTGCAGGAACTTCGAGCTGGGCGCTTGTGGCTCCGGTGAGCCAGGTAGACACCGGGACTTCACGGTCCAATGTATCTCCATTTTGCCGTGTTATCCTGACCCGCCCGGGCATTGGGGCCCAGCCTCGATCCTCGATGACTATGGTAGTCCCGTCATCTCCCTGCACGACTTCACCGACGGCCTGATCGAGTGTCCATGTTTCGTAGTAGAAGGCGCGCCAGAACCAATCCAATGATTCGCCTGCAGCCGTGTTGAACCAATCGAAGAAATCCCACGGCTTGGGGTGCTTGTACGACCACGTGCGAATGTACTCCTGGTATGCGTGGTCGAAGACCTCTTCGCCTAGCAGCGCTCGCAGTGTATTCAACATTGTAGCCGGCTTCGAGTAGGATGCCGTTCCGTATGCCGGACCCGGGTAGTGATAGTCACTCAAGCGCATGATCTCGCCTTCGAGTCCCCTGCGAGCGACGGCCAAATATCCTTCACGGTTCCCCTCGACCGGATCATTGCCGGGGTAGAAGTCCGCGGAGGCGTGCCCGCCGTTGAACGAAGTCGTTCCTTCGTCCATCCAAGAGTGTCGGCGCTCGTCCGATCCCACTACCATCGGCACCCACATGTGGGCAAACTCATGGGCTATTACGCCATACAGCCCTGACGCTGGCCTGTTGTTGTACCCGCCGATGAGGGTCATCATAGGGTACTCCATTCCTCCGCTTTCGAGACCGTTTCCCTCGACCGCTGTCATATGCGGCCAGGGATACGGGAAACCGGTCCAGCGCGAGAGAAACGCGATACTGTGTTGGGCAAAACGCCACGCCCGATCCCAATTGGTCGCATCGCGGCGGTATATGGCGCTGACCAATGCGTAGTCACTGCTTCCATCCCCGTCCCTGTCTCCGACTGAAGTGCGAGCTGCATCCCACAGCGACTCCTTGGTTGCGCTGAAGGCCACGTCTCGTACGGTATCGCTGCGGAAGTGCCAACTCAGGAACCCAGAGTCCGATTCATTCGTCGCCGTGCCATTCTCCAGGTCGGTCGCGGTTATCACGTGTACGACATTGTCGCTGTCGTGCGCACGGCGGTAGCGCTGCACCACCTGCTGCGTCAAGACCTCTTCGGCGTTCGTGAGCTCTCCGGTCGCAATCACGAGCCAGCCTTGCGGGGCTTCGATCGTCACATCGTAGCTGCCGAAGCCGAAGTAGAACTCTGCATTGCCGAGAAACTCGTCCGTCTGCCAGCCGACTACGTCGTCGAGCACTGCCATTTGGGGATACCAGTACGCAATGTGGAACATGTTGTCACGGCTCCACCCCATCCGGCCACTGGCACCTTCCTGCGGAATCGTGAACGCCCAGTCGATCTCTACGTCAATCGAATCACCGGGAGCGACGGGTTGAGCCAATTTGATAGCGAGCACGGTTCCATCGACGCCGTATCCTGTCTCTTGATCCGGCCCCGTCAGCTCAGTTAGCTCCTGTTGCGCCGCCGCGACTCGATGGAGCTGGATTCCTCCCGTGATCTCTTCTGCCGGCCGATTTCGCATCGCACCCTCCGCGTCGAGATTCTGGAGCAGATGCAGCGCGAGGCCGGGAAGTGTGTGGGGAGATCTGTTGTGGTACACGATACGGGCGCTTCCCTCGAGACGTTTCTCCTCGGGCAGCAGCTTCGCGCGCAGTGTGTAGTCAGTCCACTGCTGCCAGTAATTCGGTCCCGGTTCGCCCGTAGGCGTTCTCGTACCCGCTTCGATTGCTGCCCTGAAGTCCGCTGGCGGCACTACTGGATAAGGGATGGGACGGCGTGACTCGGTCTGACCTTCCAGGTTCGGTGTTCCCGCGGCCAGCGTCAGTAGGGCAAGGATCGAATACCGGGCTGCATTGTTCATTATCAACTTGTCTCCGTGCATTGGTGTGTACGGTCCGCTAAAGCGTCACGGCGTAGCGATATTGTAATCGTCCACGATCTTGGAGTAGATCATCCGCGTTCCTTTTCCCAAACGTTGTTGCTTCGGTCAATGTCCGGGAATAGGCCGGCGGCGTCGATCTCCACTTTGACCACCTCGGGCCCCGTGACCTGCACTTCGGCCCTACTGCTGCCGTCGAGCCATGCCTCGACTGGAATCTCGTGGATGCTTGTCTCACCCGTCGCTGTCGTCACTGTGATGCGAGCAGGCATGGGGACCCAACCAAGGTCTGCAATCTCGATAGTGGTCACACCGGCTGTAGTAGTGACGCTGGCTATTGACTGATCCAGGGTCCAGGTCTCGTAGTACCACGCCCTCCAGAACCAATCGAGATCTCGTTCACTTACCCGTTCGACGGTGTTGAAGAAGTCCCAGGGCTTTGGGTCCTTGAACGCCCATGTATCTATTAAGGTGCGGAAGGCTCGCACGAAGGTCTCTTCTCCCAGGAGCCCGCGCAACGCTACCAGCACGGTGGCTGGTTTTGCGTACGACGCAGTCGAATAAGCGGGCCCTGGATAGTGAAAGTCGCTCCACCGCATCATCGGACCTTCCTCACCGGCCCGTGCCACATCGAGATAACTCTCGCGATCGGGCTCGTCGTGGTTGAAACAGGGGAGAAGTCCTTGCGGGCCTGATTCGCGTCGAAGGTTGTTGTTCCTTCGTCCATCCATGCGTAGCGCGTCTCGTCGATGTTCACGATCATCGGCAGCCACTTGTGTCCCAACTCGTGGGCGTTCACGTAGTACAGAGCGGAATCGCTGCGGGAGTTGTAGTCACCGATCAGCGTCATCATTGGGAATTCCATTCC
>JARRLJ010000450.1:0-3696 GCA_037387025.1 Gemmatimonadales bacterium | reverse complement strand
GCCTGACACTCTTGGTGCAGCCGGACCACTCCGCTTCTGTCGTCGCGGTCGTGACGCATGTGAAGGCGGGCTACTTCGACGAGCCGGATGAGTGGGTCGGCATCTCACACGTCTTGGAGCACATGTTCTTCAAGGGTACCGAACGACGTGGACCGGGTGAGATAGCTCGTGATACCCAATTGCTGGGAGGTTACCTCAACGCCGCTACGTCATACGACAAGACGGTCTACTACACGGTTCTTCCGGCCGCCGACGGTGCACTAGAGAGAGCGTTGGATGTACAGGCCGACGCGTTGATGCACACGGCCCTCGACTCGGACGAGGTCAACCGGGAACTCGAAGTGATCATCCAGGAGGCCAAGCGCAAACTGGATACACCCGCGGCCGTGACCCGGGAGACGCTCTACGAGTCGCTGTTCACAACTCATCGGATGCGCCGTTGGCGCATAGGGAAGGAGCAGGGCCTCCGCAGCCTGACCGAAAGAGATCTGCGCGAGTACTACGCGAGCCGCTACACGCCCGATCGCGTGATCGTTGGAATAGCGGGTGATCTGGATGTGGATCGTGCAATCGGAGCCGCCGAGGAGATCTACGGTCGCTGGGAATTGCCGGCAGCACAGTTTGACGGGTCGCCGGCGGAACCGGACTCGATAGTGACGTCTATCCGCCTGCTTCACGGCGATGTGACGCGTCCCTTGGCCATCGTCGGGTGGCGTACCGTTGGGACCCTCGATGACGATGCACCGGCTCTGGACCTGGTGGCGTCGCTGTTGGGATCCGGCAGAGGATCGCTGTTGTACAGAGCACTGAGAGCGCCGGGCCATGCAAGCAGCGCCTCCGCCATGCATTACACCCCGACCGAGGTAGGTGTGTTCGATATCGCTCTCGAAACCGAGCCCGAAAAGGTAGACGTGGCGGTGAAACGGGCAATTGGGATCGTGGCCGAAGTGATCGAACGCGGGCCTGAACTGCAGAACGTGGAACGAGCGCGTGCCATGATGACCGCTCGCTGGTCGCGTCAGTTTGAATCGATGGACGGCAGGGCGGGTGCCCTGTGCCAGGCTGAAGCGCTCGGCGGATACGAATTGGTGGACGAATTGCATGACCGGTTGTTGACTGTTTCGGCTGACGAAGCGAAAGCGGTCGCCGAAAGGCATCTCGATCCTGAACGGCCGTGCGCGGTGCTGTATCTGCCCGATGGCGTCCGCACCGGACTGTCGCGGGCGTGGCCGGGCGCTGTTGAGAGGGGTGTAGCTCCGGTTGCCCCGATTGCGGTCGTGTCGAGCCAGCTTCCCGCCACCAGTCCGGTTGCTGCAGATTCGACTGCCGGTCTCGCCGGAGGGATCACACATTTGGCTCTGCCGGGTGCGGATCTTCTGGTACGGGAAAAACAAGGTGCCGGTCTCGTTTCGGTAGGGGTTCACGTACCCGGTGTGACGGACCAAGAAACCGAGGACGTTGCCGGGATTTCACGGTTGCTCGTACGATCGGCATTGAGGGGCGCGGGGGGAATGACCGGGGAGGGACTGGCGCAGGCGAGCGAGGTTCTAGGGGGCGGAATCACTCCCAACTCATCGGCCGACGGCTTGGGGTGGGCGATGACAGTGCGGTCGGATTCGCTGCGCAATGCAGCGGAGCTTCTCCGCCTGGTAGCATTGGAACCAATGCTAAGGCAACACGATGTGGGCGTCGAGGCGGCGCTGCAGGCGAGCGATGCGACGCGCGTGCGTGACGACATGTACGGTTATCCCCTCCAGCGCGTTTTGCGAGAGGCTTATGCAGGAGACCCTTACGGGCTGCCGAGTTTGGGGGATCCAGAGACCGTGAGGGCGATAACACATACTCAGGTGCAGGATTGGTCTGCCCGATTGCCCGACCAGCACGTAGTGGTGGTGGCGGTCGGCGACCTGGACACCGAGGCTCTTATAGAGGGCCTTCAGCCACTCGCCAATTGGCCCGCAAGCCCCCGGTCCCCCGCGTCCGTGCCAGATCCACCGGTTTTCCATCCGGCGTTTGACGCTGAGCAACGAGACAAGGCGCAAACCGCGTTGGCTATGGCTTTTCGGGCTACACCATACGCGTCAACCGATCGCTACGCTCTGATTGTGGCTGGTGCGCTGTTGAGCGGTTTGGCAGGCAGACTGTTTAGAGAGTTGCGAGACAAGCAGTCTCTGGCCTACGCGGTCGCGGCACTGCCATGGCTCCGAGGGCGGGCCGGTGCCGTACTGACCTACATTGCCACATCCCCCGAGAGCGAAGCTGAAGCTCGAGATGCGATGCTGCGAGAGTTGGAGAGGTTAGTCGCGGAAGACGTGCCCGAAGACGAGCTGACTCGAGCCCGAAACTATGCCGCCGGTCTCGTGGAAATGCGGCAGCAGAGTGGTGCCGCAGTGGCGGGAGAGATCATGACGGCTTGGGTCTACGGAGTGCTGGAGGAGCTTGCCACAACGGCTGATCGTATCCGCTCCGTAACCGCGGAGGATGTGGCGAGTGTGGTTGGGAATGTCTTCGTCGCGGATCGTGCAGAGTTTGTGGTTCGCGGAACTGGAAAGAGCCGCTGAGCGATCCAGTGCGGGGGCGAGTTGCGTTGGTTAGAACATCGACATCGCCAAGAAAGACCGCAAATTGTCGTTCGTGATTCGCAACCGCTCGCTGAGTAGCTTTACTACCGACCATAGGATCTTGTAAGCGAGTTCGCGGTTGAAATCGAGTAGCATTTCAAAGTCAGAACGGGAGATCGTGAGCAAACGGCAGTCGGTGTTCGCGATAGCATCGGTCGACCGCGTCGATCGGTCGAACACTGCCATTTCTCCAAAACAGGCACCCGGTTTGAGGACGGCGAGTGCTTCCTCTCCCGAGCCGGGAACGTTCTCCGAGATGATGAATAGACGGTTACCGGGCTCGCCCTCACTGAAGACCGTTTGACCGGACTTGAACTGCTGCTCGTTGCAGATCTCGCCGACGTGCTCTAGTTCGGTTTCGGTTAGATCGGCAAAGATCGCCGCCTGTTTGATGAGTCCGATGTCCATTGACTCTCCGTGCCGGGGAGTGGAGACGCAATTGGAAGCTACAGATCGGCAAGGAGCGCAGCAAGACAAACCGCTGGTGACGGCGCCCGATTTCCTCACCGGACTGCGGATTCCTCTTGCCGTAGCATTCTTGCTCGTGGACAACGTGACGGTTCGGCTGGCAATAGTTGCGGCAGTGGCCGCAACTGACATTGCAGACGGGATGTGGGCCCGTCACATCGGCGGATCAAAGCTCGGTACTGCGCTTGATCCGGTGGCCGACAAGCTCTTCATGGCGGCCGCCTTTTGGGTGGTTTACCGGAGCGATATGCTTGCTCCCTTGGAGATCTTGGGAGTGCTGCTGCGCGACATCGTGGCGGCGCTGAGCTTCCTGGGAGTTCTGTTGCTGAGAAAGCCCACAACTCTTCCGGCTCGCGCCGGAGGCAAGGCGGTAACCGTATGTCAGGCACTCACGCTGGTCGCGTTTCTCATGGACTCCGATTTGCTTCGTCCCCTGGCTTGGGCGACGGCTGCGGTCTCACTATATGCAATCGCGGATTATGTCAACGCAGCATGGACCCGCGGCGGGTCCCGCTGATGTGAGGTATTGATATGCGTCTGTCGGTTACGCTCGTGGCGTGCCTGCTGGCCGCCCCGCTCCATGCTCAGCAGGGCCTCGACGCTCTGC
>JARRLJ010000449.1:0-3509 GCA_037387025.1 Gemmatimonadales bacterium | reverse complement strand
GCCTTGTCACTGTATACATGGACCTGCTGGCCCTCGGCGGCCATCGTGGCGCATCCGATCTGCAGCGTTGGCATCCCCTCGACTTCAACGAGGCACATGCGACAGACCCCGGCAACCGGAAGACTCGGGTGGTAGCAATAGTGCGGGATGACGATCCCGGCTTGTTTGGCGGCCTCGAGAATCGTAGTGCCCTTCGGCACTGACACATCCGTGCCCTCGATGTTCAGCGTTAGCAGCTCTTGCTCAGCCATTGCACTCACACCACGGCCAGGTCAGCGCTCTTTGCCCCGACGATATGCGCCTCGAATTCGTCGCGGAACTTCTTGATGCCGCTTACCACCGGAGCGGCACAGGAGTCAGCGAGAGGGCAGATCGTGCGGCCAGTCATCTGTTCGGCCAGATCGAGCAACAAGTCCAGATCTTCCATCTTGCCTTCACCTGCGAGGATTCTCCTCAGAATAGTCGTAGTCCAGGCCGTGCCCTCTCTGCACTGCGTGCATTGGGCACAGGACTCATGAGCATAGAAATGAGCCAACCGCATGATCTGATAGACCATGTCAGCACTAACATCGAGGGGACAGATGTCTCAGTGCCGAGGGGCACTACGATTCTCGAAGCCGCCAAACAGGCCGGGATCGTCATCCCGCATTACTGTTACCACCCGAGTCTTCCGGTTGCCGGCGTCTGTCGCATGTGCCTCGTCGAAGTCGAGGGGATGCCAACGCTGCAGATCGGATGCGCGACGATGGCCGCTGAGGGCCAGCAGGTCCATGTATACAGTGACAAGGCGCTCGAGGCGAGAAAGAGCGTACTTGAGTTCCTTCTGATAAATCACCCCCTCGACTGTCCGATTTGCGACCAGGCAGGTGAGTGTGAGTTGCAGGACTATGTGTTCCGGGAAGGACGCGCTCGCACACGCTACACGCCGACATACGCCAAACGTTTCAATCCCGTTGAGGAATTCGGTCCGGATATTCTCTACGTTCCAAATCGCTGCATTCTGTGCACGCGCTGCGTGCGGTTCATGGAGCATGTAGCGGACGATGAAGTAATCAACGTGAGCGAGCGCGGTGATAGGGCTTTCATTGGGATCCACAGTGACCGGCAACTGGACCATGCCTGGGCCGGTAACGTTGTGGACCTCTGTCCCGTGGGATCGCTCATCTCCAAGGACTTCCTGCACAAAGCGCGTGCATGGGAGATGGACAAGACACCCAGCATCTGCACCGGCTGTTCACAGGGCTGCAACGTGACACTGGACTCGCGCAGCAATGCCGTTATGCGCATCCGTCCGCGGGTGAACTTGGAGGTCAACAAGTACTTCATCTGTGACCACGGACGAGCGTCATACCGGTGGATGAATCGTGGGGATCGAATAGAAGCACCACTGGTGAACGAATCGGGCAGTCTGACTGCCACTGATTGGGATCACTCCCTTTCGAGAGCAGCGCAAGTATTGTCTGGCTCAAATGGAAGAGGTGTGGCGCTTGTCTCGCCACACACCTCAAATGAGGCTCTATTCCTTGCCCTGAAATTGATGGGTCGCAAGGATCTTGTGGCCGCGTTCCGTTTGGAGGTTGCCGATACGGAAGTGCCTCTACCTGGGGTCGAGAACCTCGCATTGAGGAAAGAGAGGGCTCCGAACGCGACCGGAGCCAAATTGCTCGGCTTCAGCGAGGACTTCGATGCCGCCCTGAGCGCTGCTGCTGGCGCGTCCGTCGTGCTGTTGATTGGCGAAGGCCTGAACGGAGTTCCAAATGAGAAACTGGCGGGGAGCGGTGACATTGTCTATGTGGGCACGACTATGACAGAAGCTGCGCGTGCCGCCGCCGTAGTCCTCCCCACCACCAACGTAGCCGAAGAGGACGGTTCGTTCGTCAACCGAGACCATCGCGTTCAGCGTTACTTCCAGGCGAAATCGGCTCCGGGGATGGCGAGGCCTGCCTGGTGGATTCTAGGTGAGATCCTGTCAGAAATGGGAGAGGGACATAGGTTGGATGATGCTGCCGCAGCTTTCCAGCTCCTCGCGGCGGACGAGGCGGCTTTCTCAGACCTCACCTATGAAAAGGTGGGATACAACGGCATTGTCGTGGGCCCAAGAAGTCGGGCGGAGGTACCCGCGTGACGCCTGAACTCAAAGGGTTTCTGCTTGTCTCCATCGTCAAGCTCGTCGTGATGTTCGTCGCTCTGTTGGTGGGGGTTGCACTCGTTACGTGGCTCGAGCGCAGACAGGCCGCGTTTCATCAGGATCGCCTTGGCCCCAATCGTGTCGGTCCATTTGGGCTGTTCCAACCCATCGCTGACGGAATCAAGAACTTCATCAAAGAAGAGGTGGTGCCGTATCAGGCTGACAAAGCACTCTTCCTCATGGCTCCGGCGTTGACGTTCATTCCGGCGTCACTGCTGTTCGCGGTAATTCCGTTTGCGGCGCCAATGCCAGTGTCGTTCGACTTCGAGTGGCCGCTGGTGGGCCGATTTACTCACGACGGTCCGATGTCCATGATGGTCGCCGATCTGCCCGTGGGCGTCTTGTTCATCCTCGCAATCTCGAGCATCTCTGTGTACGGCATCGTCCTGGCTGGGTGGGCATCCAATAGCAAGTATTCCTTCCTGGGAGGCCTAAGGTCGTCGGCGCAGATGGTGAGCTACGAGGTGGCACTCGGTCTCAGCGTGATCGCGGTGCTGCTGGTTGCCGGCGATGTTACGCTCAACCGAGTGGTGGAGAACCAGCAGGCCGGCGTGTGGTATGTGTTCCCGCTGGCAGTCGGGTTCGTGTTGTTCTTCGTGTCGGCGTTAGCTGAGACGAATCGGCTGCCGTTTGATTTGCCGGAAGCAGAATCCGAGTTGGTGTACGGATACCACACCGAGTACAGTGCTATGAAGTTTGCGATGTTCATGATGGGTGAATACGCAGCCCGCCCAGCGTACTTCGCTCGCTGGTGACCCTGGCTTTCTTCTTGGCCAAGACAATCTTCTTCGTTGTCGTCTGCATCTGGATTCGCTGGTCCCTACCCAGGTTCAGGTACGATCAGTTGATGTCTCTGGGATGGAAGGTATTACTGCCCGGCGCACTGACTTACTTGATGGTGCTGGCCACCGCTATCTGGGTGCTCGAGACGGTGGGAGTGGAGAGTGCCACTCTGTACGGTTTGATTCTGTTCGCTGTGAACTTGCCGTTCCTATATCTCCTGTTCTGGGTACTCGATTCTGGTCGTTTGGTGTTGGGACAACAGGAGCGCAGGAGGTCGAGCAGCTAATGGCGATAGGTGTGAAGCTAATGAAGCGCCCTGAGCGCAACGTGAGCTACCTTAGAGCCAGCCTAAAAGGAATGGCGCTCACGTTCAATCACCTCTTCCGAAAGAAAGTGACGATGCAGTATCCGGAAGAGACTTCTGAGGCCGACTGGACACTCTCGTCCAGGTGGCGTGGAACTCATAGGATGCTCACGGACGAGCAGGGGCGGGCCAAATGCGTGGCTTGTGGGCTTTGTCCCCAAATCTGTCCCGCAA
>JARRLJ010000448.1:0-3051 GCA_037387025.1 Gemmatimonadales bacterium | reverse complement strand
CTTGTCAAGATAGTTTCGAATCGCTACTATTTTTCCGTGAGCAAGGCAAACGACTCTGACGCTCGGACCATTGCCGAGCTGGTGGTTCAACTGGGGCGAATCACCCACGGCTCGGGCTACGGTGGCGGCCTGACGCCCGCCCAATGGGCCGCGCTGCGGTACTTGGCGCGGGCCAACCGCTTCTCCCGCACCGTTTCGGCTTTTGCGGACTTCCATGCGACGACCCGTGGTACCGCCTCACAGACGGTAAAGTCCCTCATCTCCCATGGTTATCTCAGTCGCGAACGATCGACCCGTGACGGGCGCAGCGCGAGCCTCGAGGTCACTGACGCTGCGAAGGAACTGCTAGCAGAAGATCCCTACAAGGACCTCGTGTGTGCAGCAGGTTCGCTGTCAGCAACGGCCCGCAGCCATCTAGCTATTGGCCTCCAGCGATTGCTGGTTCAGCTAACAAACACGTGCGGAAAACGGATGTTCGGCGTTTGCGCCAGTTGTGAACACCTGGAGGAAGAGAGCTCCCAGAAAGAGGGAGCAAATCATTTCGTGTGCACCCATTTCGGGGAACTACTCGAAGACGCGGAGCTAGATGAGATCTGTGTCAACTTCCGCCCCGCCGAGAAGAAGGCGGGAAGCTGAGTAGGGTGCCCGCTTCTGCAGGTGATTCAGGTCTCGAGCAAACCAAACAGCTTGAAAGCGAGCAAGGCGCGGTAGGTGATCCAGGGGCTGGGTGTGCCTTTGCGATCCAGTGATGCGTGCATCTTGCCATTGAGTCCGCCGACCATTTTCCACATGCCGTCCGCACACCGCTTCGATGAGATGAGCCGCAATCCTTCCTCTACCACTTCGTCGCATTCCGCACGAGCCTCTCCCAATAGGAGCACAATCTCGAGTAGGTCGGAGTTGTAGCTGTGGGGGAAGCTGAACCGCAGCCATCCCGCTTTCTCGTGGCGCGGCTCTGCCCGACCCGCTGCCAGCCACTTGGGCTTCTCCTCGCGGCGCCGCTCGGCCGTCGCTTCATGAGCCCATTGGATCCACTCGCGGCTATCGCGAGCAACGTACTGGTGCAACCGAAAGCGCTTCACGAGTTTCACCAGCTGTTCGATCAACCACCGTTCTTGCGTTGATCGCTTACCGGGCGGCACCGCCAGGAACGCCTTGAGTACCTTCGGCACCGTCATGAAGCACGCGGGCTGTAGCGAGTCATCGATGACCATGCAACTGAAACCCTCGGATGGGTTGAGCAGATGTCGGCAGGTACGAAGCGCCGCTTGCGTGACGTCGTGCTCGAGATATCCGAATCGAATCAGAGTGGTGGCGGGGTGTGCTGCGAGACAAGCCACGGGATAGTGCCAGTACACACCGTCGGGTAATCCCTCGAAGTGAAGGGCTCTCACTCCACGTAGGTCGCGGGTGGATCGCGCCGTTGCCAAGATGTGCTGCACACCTCTCTGGACGGGATCGAGCTCAGCAGGAACACCCAGCTCACTCAGGTGAAGCAGGACCCAATTGGTGCCGTCGTACTTGGTGTAGAACCCGCGTCCCCAAGTGCCGTCGCCTTTATGGGCTGACAATGTCCTCTTGATCCAGGGTTGGTCGGTTATCCGCTGCCTGGCGCGGCGCACAACCCGATCGTCAGCGGGACAATCCAGCAGATCGGTCAGCACTCTGACACGTAATGCCGGATCTCGCTCGTCGATCAAACGGTCCTTCAGCTCCCCGTCCAGACGGATGGGATCGAGAGTCATTGTGATGCAGAATTCGGCGGATACAGCGGCAAGCGTTCGACACGGTGGAATGTGATCCCGAAGGGCGCAATTGGCGCGGTGATTGTGGCTTCGAAGACCACGTCGCGTGTCGCGCGGTCTATCTCGACCACCTTGCCGTACGCGCCAGTGCCCGACGTCACCGCCCCCGGCATGAATACGACGTTATCCTCCGCCGCATGGTAGTCGACATCCGACACGATGCGCGAGAACGTATCGCTCCCGCGCTCCTTCCCGTATTGCCAGATCTGCTGCACAGTCATCGCATCCGCATCGATGCGGTAGAGGACGGTGCGGCTGTACAACTCCTGCTCCGTGTAATTGCGATTGTCTCCGTTGTCAAACAGCATCAGCGTTCCGTCTGGCAGCAGTTCCGGTGCATGCTGGTACCAGGCCCACTCGAAGTCGGGGTGGTTGGCCGTACCCTCCAACACGGATGTGTCGGTGATCGGCTGCCCGCCCGCATCCAACGGTTGTAGCAAGCGCGTCCCTAAGTCTGTCCCGTCACCTGCCGTCATCCAATCTACGTGTGGCGCGAGAATCCAAACCACCTCGTTGTCGTTCGTGAGCTTGACGGTGCCCTGAGTGCGGCCCGATACGATTATCGCATCGTCGCTAGGATCGTACGCCAGACCATTGGCATGAAACCAGTCGACGTTCAGGTCGGCAAAAGTCGTTTCCCAGGCACGGCGTTGGTTGTCGAGGGCCTGATTGAGGTCCCACTCACGGACGATCTCCTTGGTCCCTCTGTCGATCTCGATGATGTAGTCTTCGACTGTGGCTGCACCCTGCTTGTTTACCGTCAGCACGAAGTTGCCGTTCGGTTTCTCGATGACATGGTGATGGAAGTCGTACCCCGGCATCGGCCAAAAATCCACGACGCGCCCAAGCATATCCATCTCGATGATGCGCCCCGTGCTTCCGTCACCAAAGTAGAGGTTCCCATTCATAAGACGCTCGACCCCGACGTCATAGAACAGGTTCGAAAGGCTCGGATGCTGAGTGAAATCGAGATACCAGCGGATGGCACCGGTGGCATCGAACATGAACGGCCGCTGCGGTGTCAATTCGCTGTTGTGCCCGAAATAGCTCACCAGGTTCATGCCCGATTTCATAGCACCTGGCGTAGCTGCGTCTACGCTGACAGTGGGCAGATCCGAGAGCAGCGGAGGTGTGGTAACGCTGCGGCTGACATCCCCAAGCGGTGCACCGCCCGTATCAAAGAAGTACAGGGTGATGGTGTTTGTGAAAGACGGATACAGACCCAGGACCGGTAGCGCGGCCTGTT
>JARRLJ010000447.1:0-4273 GCA_037387025.1 Gemmatimonadales bacterium | reverse complement strand
TGTCCGTCTTGAGCAGTCGCAATCACATCTTGACGATCCCACCTTGCTCCAACCACCGCAACTCGTCCGACATCACTTGCTGAGCGATCTGGTAGATCGCTAGGTCGTCATTGTGAAAGATGCCGCCGAAGCGCTGATCTACTCTTCGCCGTGATGCGCAGCAGAAACCGTCTGCCAGGATTATCGCGGTTGCGCCGTGGGCGCGTTCCTCGGGAGACTTGCTGTTCTTGAGACTCATAGCCTTGCAGCATACTGCAGTCATCGCAAACAACTCGGCGCTGATCTCGACGAGCCGGGCTAGCACGGCCTGTCGTTTCTCGAGCTTTGGGCCGTACCGCACTATCGCGTAGAACAGCATGCGGGCGAGCTTGCGAGTACGGCGGCTCACGAATCGCAGATGTTTCGCCAGCTTGCCGAACTCAGCTAGACGGGGCCACCAGCCCCAGCCGATCCAACGAGTTGGATACCACCAGGCGTAGTACAGACCGGCTTTCAAGAATGATGGGATCTTCTGCCCCAACGTGGCTTTCGGATTCACGATTGCGCCGGCAACCTTCAAGTGCGTGTCAACCGCCTCACGGGCAATGAACAGACGCATGATCTCACTGGAGCCCTCGAAGATCCGATTGATGCGGAAGTCGCGCAGCATTCGCTCCACTGGGATCGGTTCCTCGCCCCTTGCCTTTAGACTATCCGCCGTCTCGTACCCCTTGCCACTGCGAATTTGCAGTGTGTCGTCGACCACGAAGTAGCCCGATTCGGTGTTCCACATCTTCGAAATCGCGGCTTCCAGCCTGATATCGAAACCGCCCTTGTCGGCCATCAAAGTGGCGATTTCCTGTAACGCGTCCATGGCAAAGGTGTTTGTCGCGATGGAACCGAGCATTTGCGCTACCGCGTCGTGCTTTCCAACGGGGTGACCCCACTGCACACGATTCTTCGCGAAATCCCGGGCCCAACCGAGACACCGTTTTCCCGAAGCTGCACAGGTGGCCGGGATTGTCAGGCGGCCGGTGTTGAGTGTCGTCAACGCCAGCTTGAGACCTTTGCCCTCCTCGCCGAGCAAGTTCTCTCTCGGCACTCGGACGTTCTTGAATCTAAGGAGACCGTTCTCGATGCCCTTGAGACCGAGAAAATGACAACGATGGGCCACCTCGACACCGGGCGAATCCATCTCCACAATGAACGCGCTGATCTTTCGCTCGCCCGTCTTCGCCATCACGACGATGATCTCTGCCACCGTCCCGTTTGTGCACCAAAGCTTCTCACCGTTCAGGATGTAGTGTTCTCCATCGTCGGTGAGCTCAGCCGTTGTTGACATGCGGGCGGGATCGCTCCCCACTGACAATTCCGTCAGGGCAAAGGCGCTTATCGCACCCTTTGCGAGTCGTGGGAAGTACTTCTGCTTCTGCTCCTCTGTGCCGAACAACTTCAGTGGTTGTGGTACACCTATTGACTGATGCGCTGACAGCAAGGTGGCAACAGATGCGTCGACGCTGGCAACCATCGCAATGGCGCGATTGTATACGGTCTGGGAGAACCCGAGGCCCCCGTATTCAGTTGGGATCTTGATTCCGAAACATCCCAGCTCCCGCAGTCCATCGACTACGTCTTCGGGTACCTTGGAGTTCCTGTCGATTGCATCCCCGTCCACCTTTTCCTTTAGCAACGCTTCGAGCTTGGCCAGCCAAGGCGCGGCTCGCTCGAGTTCAGCCTCGTTTACCTGCGGCCACGGATGTATCAGTTCCAGATGAAGTCGACCGTCAAACAACTCTTTTATGAAACTCGGAGCTCTCCACTCCTTTTCACGCGCTGCTTCTGCTACTTCCCTGGCCTCGCGCTCGCTGACGTGTCTTTCCTCAGATGTCGCGTTGCCCTTTTGCTCCTTCGGTGCAACGATAGCCATAGCTATGTCCCGTCAATCGTGTGTTTGCTTCCCGACTGTTGTTTGGACCCATAACTTCCAATCCACCAATCAAATATGGAGTTTTGGGGGTGGGGACGGTAGGAGGGGATTATCCGACACTTTGGGTTCCAGGCCTTCTACGGTATATTCGCTCAGTTATGCCGTCAGACTCACGACAAGAAGCTCTCTATCCGTCTCGTTCTGGCGCAGGCGCGACGCTCGGCTCACAACTGCACAAGCGGACCTCACCCCCCACAATTGTGCTGGGCGTGACACCCGGCGGCGTCGAGGTCGCAGCCAACGCGGCCAAGGCGATGGGTTGTTCCTTCGACGTGATCGTGGCCGCCCATGTGCGACTGGACGACATTGGGATCATAGGCGCGGTCGCCGAAAACTCCGATGCCGTATTGGATCCCGATTTCCAACCTCGCTTCGGCCTCATGGACAGTCTGGAGAACGCCATCGACGCTGCACGACGAGCGGTCAAGACGGAGCGGCTCTTATTTCGGGGACAGCGTCAAATCAGATCGTTGGAGGGAATGAATGTCATCGTGGTCGACGGACATGCGACAACACCATGGAAGATGCTGGCAGCTGCCGAGGCCGTTCATGAGATGTCTCCAGCACGGCTGTTACTCGGTGCGCCGGTGGGCACTCAGGCGGTCCAAAGCCGGGTCCGGGCCCGGCGCTTTGAGTTCGTATGCCCAGCGATTGTCCCAGATCCGACAGGCCACCCGATGCCTTTTGGTGATCCGCAAGACCCCAGCGCCGAACGCCTCCGCAGTATCGTCGTGGCCCGCGAAGCTGCTTAACATAGCAGCTCTGCTCGCTCTGACCCTCTTCGCTGCGCCAGCTGTCACGGCGCAGTTGGCACCGCCGTCCACTGGAGGTGTGGTCGCGCTCGATTACCTGTTGCAGGGCCTCTCGGAATACAGAAGAGCCCTGGTGATCGGTGCGCATCCTGACGATGAAGACACGAGCTTGCTCGCGCTACTGGCCAGGGACTATGGCGCAAAAGCTGCCTCAGCGCGCGGTGTCGATGGGGCGCGACAGTTTTTCACGCGGTCATATGACTTCGGTTACTCACGCTCGCTGGAGGAGGCATCCCAGTTCTGGCCTCCCGATTCGGTGTTGAAGGATGTAATCCGCGTAGTCAGACGCTTCAGACCCCATGTAATCGTCTCGGTCTTTTCGGGCACTGCCAGGGACGGTCACGGACAGCACCAGGCTGCGGGTTCCGTAGCCAAACCGGCGTTCGAAGCTGCGGGGGACCCGGCTCGCTTCCCTGAGCTGGAAACTGAAGAAGGACTCCCGCCGTGGACGCCACTCAAGCTGTACCGATCTACCCGCTTCGACCCCGGCGCTACTACGATCGAGATGTCAACCGGAATACTGGATCCGCGCACCGGCCGGACGTTCTACCAAATCGCTATGGGGAGCCGCAGTCAGCACCGCTCGCAGGACATGGGGCGGATTCAGCGAACCGGCCCCGCCACTACGAGACTAATGCTGATCGAGGACCGCACGGGCAGGGAGGGGCCAGATCAGGCCATTTTTGATGGCATACCCCATGACAGTTCCTGGCTGCCTCTGCTAGCAGACTCGTTGCGGGCAACGCTCTCTGCGCCGCGCATGTCGGATGCAGCACCGGTTCTGGCTCGGGCACTCGTGAGGGCGGAGAGCGAAGGCTCGTACGGTCCAGAGATCCTCAGCCGTCTCCATGAGGCACTTGCCGTGTCAGCCGGATTGGTGTTGGACGGTCGCGCTTCTACTGAAGCACTGGTTCCGGGGCAGCCGTTCCAGGTTACGGTGGATTTCTATAACGGAGGTCCTTACCAGCTGACGGTGGAAGATGTCTCGCTCGTAACTCCGTCGGGATGGCATTCAGAGGTTATGCAACAAGGCGACGAGATCCTGGAACCTGCTGCACAGACTTCAGTGGAGTTCAGTGTGACCGTGCCAGAGGGTGCCGATCCGTCTCAACCATACTTCCTGCGGCGGCCGATGCACGGAGCACAGTACGACTGGAGCGCGGCCTCCCCTTCGGTTCGTGGGCGTCCATTCGAGCCACCGTTCCTCGAGGCAAGTGTGAGAGCATCCCTGCTTGGAGCGAACGTGATCGTGGAGCGCGAGGTCTCCTATCGATACAACGATCAGGCGACGGGAGAGGTGCGACGTCCACTCAGAGTGGTGCCGGCGATCGACGTGAAGCTCAGTCCTGACATAGTGGTGTGGCCTGCGACGGGGCCACAGGACAAGATCTTCACGGTGGCCCTGACGTACAACGGTTCGGGGACTATTGAAGGTAGCGTTGGCCTCGAGGCTGACGGTTGGAGAGACCCTGCGCAACAGCAATTTACTGTTGAG
>JARRLJ010000446.1:0-3065 GCA_037387025.1 Gemmatimonadales bacterium | reverse complement strand
TGGAGGATCACTTCAGGAAACTGGTTCCCGTCACTCCAGTAGGAGTGGGTGTGGAGATTGCCCTTGTACCACTGTGGAGCAGGGCTGCAAGCGCTGAGCGTCGCGATGGCCGCGACCGAGAGATGGACCATCCGGCAGACCGGAGCACACTTTTGTGGATCTTTCATGTCTGCAAGATGTAGATCTACCCGCCCCTTGGCGAGGTCATAGAAGGTCTTCGGTCCAGGTTCGGCGAATCGGTCGCGCCGGCGACGAAGGCATGCGACGATTCCAATTGTCCGATCATCTGGTACAATACAGACCGGGTATCTGCATCCGTCGTCCGCCATGGGACTTGGCCGGGCCTCACGCGAATGTGGAGACGCCCCCGCTCCGGAATGGGTGTGCGGGGCGGCGAGGGCCGGCCCGTCAGGAGTGATCCCCGTGATACCTGCTGCAGGGTGGACGACCGACGATTAGACGGTCTGCGGCCGACGTGCTGTTAATTCAACTTGGGAAGGGTGCTCAGGAGGAACCGAAAGTGGACATGAACCGCGACATCGAAGCCATTCAGGACAAGATCCGACAAGCGAGCGCATTCGTCTCCCGGCTGGTGGACGAAGTTGGGCGAGTGATAGTGGGCCAGCGCTACATGGTAGAAAGGCTATTGATTGGCTTGCTCGCCGACGGGCACGTGCTGATGGAGGGCGTGCCGGGATTGGCCAAGACAATGACTGTGAGAATGTTGGCTCGAGCGATTCAGACTTCGTTTCACCGCATTCAGTTCACGCCGGATCTGCTGCCGGCCGATTTGATCGGCACCCTCGTGTACGATCCTCAGTCGTCTGAGTTCAGGACCAAGAAGGGACCGATCTTCGCCAACATCATACTGGCCGACGAAATCAACCGGTCGCCCGCCAAGGTGCAATCGGCGCTGCTCGAGGCGATGCAGGAACGTACTGTGACGATCGGTGAGACCACCTACTCACTGGATGTGCCGTTCCTGGTGTTGGCTACGCAGAATCCGATCGAGCAGGAGGGTACTTATCCGCTGCCGGAGGCGCAGGTAGACCGCTTCATGCTCAAACTGTCGGTGGAGTACCCTAATAAGGAAGAAGAGCTCGAGATCATGCGACGCATGGCGGGTGGTCCCGAGCCGGATGTCCAACCCGTAGTCGAGCCGGCCGAGATACTCAACGCACGCAAGGCCGTTGACATCATCTATATGGACCCGCAGGTGGAGCACTACATAGTGGACCTCGTGTTTGCCACCAGGGATCCCAAAGCGCACGGTCTCGCCGATCTAGCCGATCTCATCTCTTACGGCGCCTCGCCACGTGCATCGATATGCCTGGCCAAGGCAGCCCGTGCCAACGCCTTCCTGCGCGGTCGCGGGTACGTGACGCCGGAGGACGTACGATCGGTGGGAATGGACGTGCTGCGCCATCGGGTGCTGCTCACCTATGAAGCCGAGGCCGAGGAGGTTACACCGGAGGACGTAGTGACACGGATAATGAACAGCGTAGAGGTTCCCTAGATCGGCGCCATGATCCCACGCGAGATTCTCAGGAAGGTCCGGCGCATCGAGATCGCAACTCGCGGTCTGGTAAACGAGGTGTTCTCGGGCGAATACCACTCAGTGTTCAAGGGTCGCGGTATGAACTTCGCCGAAGTGCGCGAATACCAGTACGGCGACGACATCCGCAGTATCGACTGGAACGTGACAGCGCGTACGGGTTCGCCATATGTGAAGCTGTTCCAGGAAGAGCGTGAACTCACTGTCATGCTGGTGGTGGACGTCAGTGGTTCGGGTGAGTTCGGCACGAACGACCGTATGAAAGGCGAAATCGCCGTGGAGATTTGCGCGCTGCTTGCTTTCAGCGCCATCAAGAACAACGACAAAGTCGGGCTCATCATTTTTAGCGATCGGATCGAAAAGTTCGTACCGCCACGCAAAGGTAGAAAACACGTGCTGCGCGTTTTGCGCGAGCTGCTCTATTTCAAGCCGGAAGGACGCAAGACCGATATCGGGGCGGCACTAGAATATCTCGCCCATGTGGTTCGGCGCAGAGCGGTCGTGTTCCTCGTGTCGGATTTCATTGCAGAGGGATACGAAAAAGCGTTGGCAGTGGCCGGGCGACGTCATGACGTCGTGGCGATACGAATGGAGGACCGGCGTGAGGCCGATCTTCCCGGACTCGGCTATGTGGCCTTCGAAGATGCCGAGTCGGGCCAGCGCATGCTGGTGAATACGTCACACGCAGGGTTTCAGGAGGCGTTCAAGCAACTGACCAGCGACGCCCGGACGCGACTGGAGCGTGCGTTCAAGAAGACCAAGGTGGATGTAATCGCTATCGAGACGGGTCAGGAGTACGTAGAACCTCTGATGCGAGTCTTCAAAGAGAGGGCAAGGCGATTTCGGTGATGGCACGGAGCGTCGTGCTGGCGGTTGGAGTTCTGCTGCTCCTGGGAGCGGGGAGCGGGGAGCGGGGAGCGGATCCTCCAGCTCAGCAATCGCCTCCGACGATCCGAACCGAGCTGGACACGGTTGAGATAACTGTCGGTGACCCGCTGTCGCTCACAGTTACGGTAGAGCACGACGCCGGGTCATCGGTCGTCTGGCCCGACTCGATCGATCTGGGATCCTTCGAGTTGCTCGATGCAGCGTTGCTGGACCCGGTGCGTGACGGTGACCGTGTCGAATCGACCGCGCGCGTCGATCTCACTGCCTTTGAGCTGGGTGATCTGGAGATCCCGAGTTTCGACGTGACAGTCTTGGGGGCAGACTCCTCGGCCGTGAAGCTCTCGACGGACGGGTGGACAGTCACAGTGGCTAGTGTCGGGTTGGACGACAGTGGCGATATTCGCGACATCAAAGGTCCGTTGGGGATGTCCAGGAACTGGCTGTTACTGGTGCCTTGGTTGTTGGCCGTTGGCGCGCTTGGGGCGATCGGCTACTGGATCTACAGGAAGTACCGCAGCAGCAGACAGGTGGCCCCAGAGTGGAAACCGACGGCTCCTGCGAGACCCCCGCACGAGCTGGCATATGCATCACTCGACCGCCTCGAAGCTTCGGGGTTGTTGGA
>JARRLJ010000445.1:0-3069 GCA_037387025.1 Gemmatimonadales bacterium | reverse complement strand
CTTCGTTGATCACGGCGATCATGAGCCACAGCCCGCGAGAGGTCGATAACCTGCGGACAGAGCTACCTCACCATCTCAGCCGGATCATTCGGCACTGCCTGGAGAAAGATCCGGAGCGGAGGTTCCAGACCGCGAAGGAGGTGCGAAACGAACTCGAGGATCTGAAAACCGAGACGGACTCGGGTGAGCTTGTCGAGCGTGTGACGTCCGCAAAGTCCACCGTAAGGACAAGGTGGATCTCCTTGAGCGCCCTCGCTCTCGTGGTTGCAGCGGTAGTGGCCTACCTACTGTGGACAGCGCCCACGACTCCCACTCAGCCCATCCGAACCAAGTTAACGCAACTGACGAGCCGAGCTGGCACAGAACACTTTCCGAGTATCTCGCCGGATGGCGATTCCCTCGTCTACGCCAGCGAGAATTCCGGCAATTGGGACATCTATTTGCAGAGGGTAGCTGGTCAGAGGGCGATCAACCTGACCGAGGACTCCGTTGCCGCAGACACCCAACCGGCCTTTTCTCCCGACGGCGCGCAGATCGCCTTCCGCTCCGATCGCGACGGCGGCGGCCTCTTCCTTATGGGCGCCACGGGTGAGTCCGTGAAACGGCTGGCGGATTTCGGGTACAACCCGGCATGGTCACCCGACGGCGAGTTCATTGTCTTCTCAACCATGAGCAGGTCGAGTTCTATGGTTGTTGCACCCCGTGGTGAGTTGCGCGTCGTGCAAATTGAGACGGGGGAGATCCGCGCCATTGACATCAACGGGGGTGCGGAGCAACCTCACTGGTCTCCGGGCGGTCACCGGATCGTCTTCTGGAGTAACTCGCTTTCAGAACGCAATTACCGAGACATCTGGACGGTTCCTGCTCAGGGTGGCGAGGTCGTTCCGGTCACCCGGGACGAATACATCGATTGGAATCCGGTTTGGTCACATGACGGCAAGTTCATCTATTTTTCGAGCAATCGTGGTGGCACGATGAGTCTGTGGCGTGTCGCGGTCGAGGAGGAGACGGGAAGAGTCCTCGGGGATCCGGACCTGATCGCGGCGTCCGCGGCCGCCCGGCTGGGTCACATCTCCATCTCGCGAGACGACCGGCGAATCGTTTACAGGGCGGACGTCGGTACCTGGAATATCCAGAAGATTGCCTTTGATCCAGATTCCGAAACCGTTGTCGGTGACCCCGTGGCGATCACGCGGGGCTCCAAACTGACCGCGGAGCCTGATCCTTCTCCCGATGGGAGTCTGCTGGCTTTCAACATCTATGCCGGCGGAGGTCAAGCGGACGTCGCCGTCGTTCAAACCGACGGCACGAGCCTGCGTCAGCTGACGAACGCACCCCACGACGCGACCTACACGCCTCGCTGGTCCCCGGACGGGAGCCGGCTTGCGTTCTACTCCATTCGGAGCGGAACCATTGATATATGGACGATCCAGCCGGACGGCAGCAATCTGAAACAGCTCACCGACAGTTCCTTTGACACGATCGGCTTCACTTGGTCTCCGGACGGCGCACAAATGGCCTATTGGGGTGGTGACACCTCGCACATCTTCTCTACGGAGGTACCGTGGGAAGAACAGACGCCGGAGGATCTGCCAGCGATGGCGGATGGAGACGCTTTCGACGTTGATGATTGGTCACCCGATGGGACAAAACTTGCGGGCGTCGTATACGACACATCTATTGTCTCTATCTACTCGATCCAAGGTCGGAAGTATCAGCGATTTCCCATGAAGGGCCTTCCCCTGAGGTGGCTGAGAGACAGCCGGAGGCTACTCTATAGATGGGAGGGCACAATTTCTCTGCTCGACACGATGACGGGAGAACACCATGAAGTTCTCTCGGTCGCCCCAGATTTCATCGCCTCTTTTGGCCTTGCCAGAGATGACCGTTGGATCTATTTCGATCGCCTCGAAAGAGAAGCCGACATCTGGATGCTTGCCCTCGGCGAGGCGTCGCCGTGATCGGCCGCACTCTTTCCAAGTACGGATGAGCCTCCTGTGGGTGCCGAGTTTCTCTTGCCTGCCAACAATGCGCCGCGAACAGTTGAAAGAGGGGCCGCGGATCAGAGTGAGGGTTGGTCGACTCCCGAAACCTTCGCGTTTTCCGAGAGCGGGGGTGCCCAAGAGCAGCTGCCGTTGGACACGTATAGGAGGTCCTTTTTTCCCATCCGGTCTTGAAAACCGGCGTCCGTTCGCGCGGACCTTGAATCCAAGGGGATTATTGGGTCTTCCCTCTCGCTCCTTTTCGTTTCCCATTAGGCCGCATTTACGCTTGTGGAGCCACGATCTCCCTAGGCCTAGATCAGCGTAAGTACCTTATTTACTAAAGGAAAGGCTGGATAGTGTAGGTGATTAACTGGTCGGGACGGCGAGATTTGAACTCGCGACCCCCTGAACCCCATTCAGGTGCGCTACCAGGCTGCGCCACGTCCCGACCGGGAACAGGGACTTTAGCTGCTTTTCTTTTCGGAGTCCAGATACTCGAGCAGCGACCGCGCCTCGGCCAGGGCCTTCTCCACCCCCTGGCGCATGGCCTCGAGCTCCTTGACGGCGGCCTCGTCGACGACGACCTCCGGCTCCGGAGCAGCTTCCGCTGCACCCTGCTCGCCTGCGCCCTCGTCCTCCTGCTTGGCGCGTGGCGGCTTGAGACCGGTTTTGAGCTCGGCTTCGAGCTTCTTCTTGGCCCCGGCGATGGTGAAGCCCTCTTCGTACAGCAGCTCCTTGATGCGGCCGATGACCTGAAGATCCTCGGGGGTGTAGACGCGCTGCCCCGACTTGCTCTTGTTGGGGCTCAGGGCCGGGAACTCGGTCTCCCAATAGCGCAGCACATAAGGCTGGATGTCCAGCTTCTTGCAGGCTTCACCGATCTTGAAATACAGCTTCTTCGTGGCCACGCGCGTGCCCTCCGATTAGATACGACGCTCTGTCAAACGCGTCCTCAGTGGTCGGACTCTTGCTCCGACACGAGCCGCTTGACCTTGGATGAAGGTCGAAAGCTCAGACCTTTGCGGGGTGGGATATAGATGCGCTCACCGCTGATCGGATCTACGCCGGCGCGCCCCTGACGGTC
>JARRLJ010000444.1:0-3073 GCA_037387025.1 Gemmatimonadales bacterium | reverse complement strand
CTCGGGTACGAAGCGGAAGGCGAATCCCTGCTTCATGGCCCGCAGGGAGAAGTCCAGGTCTTCGAAGCCGTACGGACCGAGGTCCGGATCGAAGCGCTCGCAGCTATCGATCACCTGGCGGCTGACAAGCAAACACCCTGTGTTGGGGACATAGCCGGGACCGGCCGGGCGGTCGTATTGGCCCCGGTCCGGTTGTCCGGTGCCTCTTCGCTGGGTCGAGCCGGTGTAGAAGTTGACCCGACAGCCCCCGCCATCGTCGATCACGCCAGGTTCGAGGAGCTTGTGCAACTTCGCCGATGCGAGCCCTACCGAATCGTCCGCGACGTGAGCTTCAATGAGCGGTTCCAGGAAGTCGGCCGTAACCACAGTGTCATTGTCCAAGAACAACATATAGGCGAACTTGTACCGACCCGTTGCGTAGCTGATGGCTCGGTTCCTGCCCACTGAGGCGCCCAGGTTCTCCTCGTTGCGAAGCACGACTACGTCGGGGAAACGTTCGGCGATTGCCAATCCGGTCTTATCTCCGGAGCCGTTGTCCACCACAAGGATGCGAGTTGGACTATGGGTGATCGCGTGCAAGCTCTCGAGGCACCGAAGGGTGTCCTCTTTCTGGTCGAAGGTGAGAAGCACGATGACAACGAGCGGTGAATCAGTCATGGCCCTTCTTTTAGGCGTTCCTGGAAGACAGTGTGGCGCGACTTTGCGTCGATGGCTAGCCTCACGCCCCTGCCTCACCGACAGCTGCCACCGCTTTCCCTCCGTGCTTAGCGCAAACACTGGCTCCCGCTTGAGTCTTCGGGGCGTTTTCACGGACTTGGCCCTTCGAGATCTCTCCTCCTATCGGGCTCTCTAGCAAGATACGCACGTTGTAACCGAAAGCTGAACGCGCTGAGACGAATCTCGCACTGGACACATGGATAGGTACTTCGACACCGACCACTTACAGACGCGCCTGAAGACACTTGCACTCCGTGGCGGCGCGGTCACGATGGCCACCCAGACTATGAGCTTCGCTTTCACTCTGGGCGCGACCGCAATTCTCGCACGGCTCCTCACACCGGCTGACTACGGTTTGATCGCCATGGTCACCGTAATCGTCGGTTTCATGACAATGTTCAAAGACTTCGGTCTATCAATGGCCACGGTGCAGCGCGCAGAGCTCACTCAGCCTCAGGTTAGCACTCTCTTTTGGCTGAACACGGCTCTCGGCCTCTCTTTGTCGATCCTAGCCGTCGGTTTGGCTCCCGCCCTGGCTTGGTTCTACAGCGAAAGCAGACTTGTTCCACTGACGATCTTTCTCGCCTCGACCTTCATGATCAGCGGGCTTGGCGTGCAGCACCAAGCCTTGCTTCGTAGGCAGATGAGGTACGGTGTGCTGGCTGCTATCGAGATCCTGGCGCTCATATGTGGGATCGTGCTGGCGATAGCGACGGCCATGCGCGGAGGGCAGTACTGGGCGTTGGCGATCCAGACCGTGACATCCACCACATTCCGGACACTTGGCTACTGGATTCTATGCCGATGGCGGCCGAGCCTTCCACGGCGCCGAGCCGACATCGGTTCAATGCTGGCGTTCGGTGGAAACCTGGCCGCTTCAAATGTCGTGAACTACGCCACTCGCAACTTTGACCAAGTGTTGATTGGTCGCGTTTGGGGAGACAGCGAGCTCGGCGCGTACGAGCGGGCCAGTCGGCTACTGCAAATGCCTTTGCGGCTCATAAACACTCCGATCTCTCACGTGGCAATACCGATTCTGTGCCGCCTGCAGCACGACTCATCGCGGTATCGCGAGTACTATCTGAAGGCCTTGTACTCTCTAGCGTTCATCGTCATGCCCGGCATGGCCTTCATAACAGTAATGGCAGGCGATCTCGTCTCCGTTCTGATGGGCGACCAGTGGGCCGAGGCCGGTACGATTTTCGGAGTGCTGGGCATTTTGGGACTCATCCTCCCTGTTTCCAACACAAACGGATGGCATTTCATTGCGTCAGGAACCACGAACAGGATGCTGCGGTGGTCGATGATCGACGGTGCCGTCATTGTCGTCGCGTTTCTGATTGGCGTCCCCTACGGCGGCTTGGGAGTGGCTGTGGCGTTCGTCGCTGCACGTATGGTCCTCTTTGTGCCGGGCATCTGGTACGCCACGCAAACGGTGCCGGTGGACGTGTCCGACGTTCTCCGCAGAATCCGTGTCCCTTTGCTGAGCAGCCTGGCAGTCATCGTGGTCCTTCGGATCAGTCGCCAGACGATCTTGCCTGGAGTCGAAGTTGGGCCTCGTCTGGTCGTTGCCTTCGCAATAGCCGCGTTCGCGTATCTCTTCTTCGCCTGTGTGATTTGCCGAAGCTTTTCTCCGCTAACGGATCTGCCTCGGCTGATCTTGGCGGTGTTCCGGACTCGCGCTCCGAACGCGGACGACGTACAGAGCAGTGATGCCGGATCATCGGAGAGCTCGGTCTGAGACTTGCGGCTGTGCATCGCTCTACCGTCTACAACCCAGTGAGCAACAAGGGTCGGCCTACCTGAGATGACCCTCCATCGGGCGAAGCCACTAGTTTTCAGCGCTCTGCTGCTGTTCATCTCGCTGTCTATCGCGGAGCTTTCCCTTCGATTGCTGGGCCTTGCGATCCCCGAGGTCGATGCTCTGATCGGTCCGAGAAGAGACATGACGAGAGTAATCCCTCATCCCTTACTCGGTCACGTGGGAAATCCGGAGTTCTTCGAGCACGATGCGAGGGGATTTCGCAACAAGAGATCGGTCGATCGGGCGCACGTGGTGGCCCTGGGCGACTCTCATACCTATGGGACGGGTGTTGACGCTGCAGACGCCTGGCCTTCGGTGCTGGCTCGGCAGCTCGACGAAGTCGTGTATAACATGGGGTTGGGAGGCTACGGGGCGGCACACAATGCTGAGAACGTGATGACGGCCTTAAGCCTGAAGCCCGAGCACGTTGTCTTCGCCCTCTATCCCGGCAACGATTTCTACGACGATTTTCGGTTCGCCATGCGAAATGGTCGCCTAGCGGCTCTCACGTCGGTAGAAGAGGCAGAGAAAGCAGCCGCACTGGAACGAGAT
>JARRLJ010000443.1:0-3080 GCA_037387025.1 Gemmatimonadales bacterium | reverse complement strand
CCCTGCCGTCTCCGTTGGCGCTTTCAAGGGCGGGGTCCACCATGAACTACATCAACTACGAGAACCAGGAGGTCGTGGGCACATCAACACAGGTACCGCGCACGAACTGGCTTTGCATCATGGAGGTTCCGCTGGGCCTGATGTTCGCCGATCTTGGCCGCCTCCGGACACTGTCTGGAGTCGTGGACGGTGCGTTCGCTCTCCTCCTCGTGGTCGTCGTCTGGCTGGTGGTTCGTTCCATCGTGCTGCCGCTCAAGCGACTCGTGGATGGTGCGGAGCGGATTCGGGAAGGCAGCTCTGGCGTTACGGTTGATATGGAACGCAGCGATGAGCTCGGCCAGCTCTCCCAGGCGTTCAACCAGATGTCGGTCGAGGTGGAGCGATCGGCACACAAGATCCGTAACCTGCACGAACAGGAAATGCGCCGCGCCGCGCAGCTCGCGACCGTGGGAGAACTGGCGTCCGGTATCGCCCACGAGATCAAGAACCCGATGGCGGGAATCTCGAGCGGACTGGACCTGCTCGAGAAGGATCTGGGGGAGGACCATCGGGCGGACGATCTCATGCGTCAGATGAAGGCCCAGCTACGGCGCATGGAGTCGGCAGTCGGCGACCTGCTGCGCTTTGCCAGACCGAAGGAGCCTCAGCTGCTGCGTGTCGATCCGGCGGATGTGGTGGATCGCGCACTCGGCCTTGTGAGATCTCAGGCCGAGGCGGCGACCGTTTCCATCGACTACAGCAGGCAAGCGGTACGGGCAGCGATCATGGTGGATCCGGAGCAACTGACCCAGGCGATCGTGAACCTGGCTCTGAACGCCATTCAAGCGATGGAGGACGGAGGACGGCTTGCTGTAGCGATAGACAACCAAAAAGGTAACGTCAGGATCGATATTACCGATACCGGAACGGGAATCGAAGAGGGCCGGATCGAGGAGATCTTCCGGCCCTATGTTACGACGAAACATCGCGGAACGGGCCTCGGGCTGGCGATCACCCGGGCTATCGTCGAGCGCAATGGCGGCAGGATCGAGGTCGACAGCGAACCGGGAGTGGGCTCCTGCTTCACGCTGTTGCTGCCGGCCGTCGCGGAGAAAGAGAGGCTGTCCTTATGAAGGCCCGCGAACCGGAGACCATCATCGTCGTCGACGACGAAGATCTCATCCGCAGGTGGCTGAAGGAAAGCCTGAGAGCCAACGGATACTCGGTCGAGGACGCATCGCGTGGAGCGGAGGCCTTACGACTTGCCGAGCAGACCCAGGCGTCGGTGGTCTTGCTTGACCTGAGGTTACCCGATGCCTCGGGGCTCGACCTGCTGCCACGTTTCCACGACATCGACCCGGATGTCATGGTCGTGATCATCACGGCTCACGGCGAGATCAGCACGGCCGTAGAGGCGGTAAAAGCCGGCGCCTACGACTTCCTTGAGAAGCCGATCGACCTGGACAAACTGAAGATCGTCATCGAAAAGGGGCTGGAGACCAGGCGACTGCGCCGGCAGGTCGCTGTCTTCCGGGAGCAGCACCGCTGGTTGTTCGCCAACGTCGAGCTGGTCGGGCGCTCCACAGCGCTGCGGGGCATCGTCGAGATGGTGGAGAAGGTGGCCCCCACGGATTCAGCCATTCTGCTGGAGGGAGAAAGCGGAGTCGGCAAGGACATCGTTGCCAGGGCGATCCACGCCCGCAGCAAGCGGCGCGACAACGCGTTTGTCGAGATCAACTGTACAGCGCTGCCCGAGCATCTTGCGGAATCCGAGCTGTTCGGCCACGAGCGCGGCGCGTATACGGACGCTCGCGAGAGAAAGAGAGGCCTGGTGGAGCTTGCGGAGGGCGGAACGCTGTTTCTCGATGAGTTGGGGGACATGCCTCTCAGCATCCAAGCCAAGCTTCTCCGCTTCCTGGAAGACAGCAAGATCAAGCGGATTGGTGGCACGACGGACATTTCGGTGGATTCCCGCGTAATCGGCGCGACGAATCGGAATCTGGAGAAGATGGTTGCCGAGGGGACTTTCCGTGCGGATTTGTTCTATCGGTTACAGGTGGTGCCAATCCGTATTCCTCCACTCAGAGAACGTCCGGAGGATATCGCTCCGCTAGCGGTCCACTTCGTCGAACGTCTCTCGCGGGATCTAAGGCGCGAACCTGTGGTCCTTACGACGGAAGCTCTCGACGTGCTCGAAGGCTACGACTGGCCGGGCAACGTGCGGCAGCTCATGAACGTGCTGGAGCGCGTGATGATCCTGGAGGCAACGCCGGAGATCCGACCCGAACACCTTCCACAGGAGCTTGCCGGTGCCCGAGCGAGCGTGTCTGACCATGCTCCTGTCTTTCCGCTTCCGAGCGAGGGCCTCGCGTTGGAAGATGTCGAGCGTGACCTGATCGAGCAGGCAATGGCCCGGATGAATGGGAACGTGACGAGAGCCGCAGCTCTTCTCGGCATTTCACGCGACACTCTGCGCTACCGCTTGGAGAAACACGAACGACCGGCGAATACTCATCTATCACCGTAGCTGTAACAGAATGCGGTTCTCACCGCCCCGATTCGCAGAAAGCGCTTCAAATGGCCGGCTTTCGTGCATCCAGGCGCAAGATCGGCGCGGGGTTCTTCGCCTGGCTTGCACGGCAGAAGTCGGGGGACGAAGTTTTGCCGGGGCTGCGAATCAAATCACTACGATAGACTTCCTACCGGATCCCCCTCCTGGTGGCAGCATACCTTCGCCAGGGAGGTTCGACGATGGCGAGGCACCGCACCGCGTTCACCTGCTGCATCATCTTCGTTCCGCTTCTCGTGGCATGTGGGACAAGTGTCGATGCATCAAGTGATTGGCAGGGAACGATTCGGGACAGCGCAGGCGTGGCAGTCGTCGAGAACAGGGACTCGCCTATGTGGGGTGCGGGTGATGCCTGGAAGTTCACGAGAGTTGCGCGTATCGGCGTGGCCGATGGAGACCCCCGCCACCAGTTTGGCGGTGTGAGCGGTCTGGTGGCGCTGTCGGACGGACGAATCGTGATCGCCGACGCGCTAAACCACAACTTGCGCTTCTTCTCGCCTGATGGGGAGTATCTGCTCGAGATCGGCAGAAA
>JARRLJ010000442.1:1780-5280 GCA_037387025.1 Gemmatimonadales bacterium | reverse complement strand
TTCCGTGTGGCGCACGTCCAGCTCGCGCAACTCGGATGACGTCTCATCGAGCCACAGGGTACCTTCAACGTCCGGCAACGTACGGCCGCCTACCGGCTCGAATGCCAGGCCCACCTGTCGGGGCCGCTCATCTTGATCGCGCACTACGTGAAAGCAATGAGTATCCAGAAACTCCGCGTCCAACAGCGTGTACGCGTCGGGGATGTAGTACCAGGCATCGTCACCCCGCTCCACTATGTACCCTTCCCGAGCCAGTTGAGCTGCAGACACGCTGCGGAATGGAGCATCTGCTACGCCGGCTCTGGCGGTTCCGATCTCAGCGATCCTCCTGCTGCGACGCTCGTTCAGTTCGCGGCTGTACTTGTATGTGCGGTAGAAGAACAACTCCTGCTCGTCGGCCCATACCGCGGCGGCAAGCGCCTTGCGAATTTCCTCCCACACGAGGACGGTGCCCTCGCCTTGCGCCGCGTGGCAGCGATCGCGGCCCCGCACTACTACGGTGGACAACCGTACCGGCAGCGCCGCAACGCGCAGAACGAGATCCAGGGTTTCACCGTCTGAGAGACTGAAGAAATCGGAGGAGGACGCGCGGAAACCGATTCGTTCGGATCTGAGCTGGAAGCGACCGGCCTCCGGGGCCTGGATGATGTACCTAGCCGCGCCGCTGCTGAGCGCACGCGCCACTTCGTTACCCAGAGAGTCCAGCAACACCACGAACCCTCGGGCTACGGGCGCTCCGGTAGCCGAGTCGACCACCTGCCCTTGGACGACTTGAGCGGGCAACTGTTGCGGAACCCAAATGATGCCGGCAACCGTCAGCAGCGCCACAAGACGGTAGACCACCTTGGGGGGCATCTACAAGGCAATATACCGCGGGGACCGGATTGGTTCCCGCGATGCCAGACCCAGTCGGCACAGGATAGCCGAGCGAAGCTTCTTCGAGGCTCGAGTCACCCCCTGGTCTGCTCGGTTCCCCAGCTCCATCTTGCATATGGTACCGACAACCGGATCGATCGGCGTGGCTGAATTGGACAAGCTCAAGCTGATAGAGAACCTGAATGCAGATCTAGCTGGTGTGCTGGGAGCGATCATCCAACGTATTACGTACGCGGCCAAGACGACGGATCGTTACGGACAGCGACTCACACAGCACTTGCTAGCGGGGATTCCAGCGAAACAGGCACACGCCCTGGCGTTGGCGAAGCGGATCACGGCTCTGAAAGGTGAGCCGACGACGGTGGCACGTGGGGTTCCTGAGGCCGACACGAACCGGCAGATGATGGAGGCGGTGCTGAGCACTCAGAATGACGCCATTCGCGACTTCACGGAGCGCCAGCGGGAAGCTGAAGAGTGCAGTGACAAGGCGCTCGCCAGAGAGCTGGGAGACATGATACGTCAGGAAAGTCGCCAGGCCGCACGGACCGAGCGGATCTTGCGGGATTGGCCGATCTAGCCGGGTCGCGAATGACGAAGTACGAATGACGAAGTACGAATGACGAATGACGAATGAGCACACGCCGTGTCAGCGCGAGCGGGTCCAGATCGCTATCACACCACAGTTATTCTCGAGCATGCCCAATTCTGCGGGAGTCTCCGCCGGTCCCCGGTAGACCTCCATGCCTGCAATCTCATCGGGCATCACGAGTAGGTCTATGTCCAGTTCCAAGACGATCTCAGGCATCACTTGGTCAGGCGCGTACTCGGACTGCAACCTGCGCACTGTATAGTGCCGCTTCGAGGGGCTTTGGAACAGCTTGATGCCGTCAATGAAGACCGCCGGCTTGCACAGCCCCCAGGGACCACGCATCCGGACCGCGTTGTTACCCGAGGTGGTCGGTATCACCGAGACCGACGGAATCGGCGCCAGGAGATCCGTGACGTAGAGCGGCCGTCGTTTTTCGATGTCCTCCCTGGTGAAGTACTTACCCAACCCCGTTCTACGGCGCCTGTTGAAGTCTCTGATCCGCGCACTGAAATCGATCGCGCGCTCGCCTTCGACCACGACCTCCTCTAGCTCCACCGGCCACGGGACAAACTCGACTTGCAGATCGAACTCCGACGTGTCCCGAGCAACCCAGACGAACGCATCAACCGGGCGGTACCCAACGCGTCGCAGACCAACGCGATTCCTACCGAGGCGCAGAGTCACCGGAACCAAGAAAGTACCGTCGGGGTCGGTCACCGCAACGCTTTGACCGTTGACGCTGACCGTCGCTCCCGCAACGGGCTCGTTCGTACTCAGGTCGGTGACCGTTCCCGACACCTCTGCTACAGGAGCGGGACCACGGGACAATCCCACGAGTCCTACATCAATCTCTTCTTGCCCTGATCCGGTGACCTCGAAACGGTAGGTGCGAGGCCTGAACCCTTGCTTCAGAAAGACCAGCGCGTGCGCCCCGAAGCCAAGATCGCTCAGCCGGAACCAGCCCACCGAGTCGGTGCGCGTGGCGACGTTCGCGCCGTCCAGATGGACGGCCACGTCCGCGAGGGGATGCATCGTGACGGAATCCAACACGGCGCCACGCAGGGACACGTCCGGATATGTGCTCGTCCCGTCCGCGGTCGCTACTCTCAGAACCTCGCCACCGACATCGTGGAATCCGCGCATCGTAAAGGTCTGGCCGTACCTAATCACGCCGTACTCCGTTAGAATCTCCCGCGCGGATTCGTCCAGCTTCGGCATCCTGAGCTGCCAGCGACGCACGATCCAGGCGCCGGTCGGCAGCATCATGAACTCGACCGTGCCTCCTATGCGCTCGTCGTTCAGACTCTCCGGTAGTCGCGTGTACCGCACGTCGAGCTCGCGTAACTGGGCCGACTCCTGGTCGAGCCACAGCACACCCCCGACGTCGATCATCTCCCGATCGGCAACCGGATCGAACGCCAATCCCACGAGCCCCTCATGCCGCAGCGAATCTCGCACGGTGCTGAAGCAGTGTGTGTCGAGAAAGGCGTCGTCGAGTATGGTGAGAGCGTCGGGCAGGTAATACCAGTCGCCGTCTTCCCGCGCGGCGACATACCCCTCGGGATTGGCTGGCCGTCTCTTCCATGGTATAGCCACTCTCGGCTATTACACTGTCACGACGCGTGTCCCAATCCCGTTCGTAGTTGTACGTGCTGAATCGAAAGACCTGCTGCTCGGTGCCCCACGCCGTGGCGGCGAGCGCCTTGCGGATCTCCTCCCACACAAGAGCCGTCTCTCTCGCGCGGTCCGGATGCACGTGACAAACGTCTGCCCCAGTTACCTCTACTGCTGCCAGGACAACCGGAATAGGCACGACTTCGAGCGTGTAGTCGAGTGCCGAGTCGGGCGTGAGCGCGAACGGCTGCGAAACGCCGGCCCGGTAGCCGATCCGCTCCGAGCGCAAACGATAGACGCCGCTACGCGGAGCCTTCAGGCTGAAGCGTCCAACGCTCGCACTCAGGGTCCGTGCAACCTCGTGGTCGCTCTGATCTAGTAGTACTACGAAGCCGGTCCCGACCGGCATGCCGGAGGTCGA
>JARRLJ010000442.1:0-1733 GCA_037387025.1 Gemmatimonadales bacterium | reverse complement strand
CCGACAGTCCGGCTGACCAGGCTAGAGCGGCGGCGAGCAGACTCGAAACGAGAAACAGAGGACGCGTGTTCAAGAGTTGTCATCCACGTCAGCGAGAAGACAACGCCCGTCTCTCCCAAACTGTCACTACCCTGACAAATCCAATCAGGTCCTAGCGGAACCCAGCTGGTGCCGGTGACCGACAGTGAACCGTATCAGGGCGTCTCCACCTTCTAGATGCTGCTCAAGAGACGGATGTTACGCAACCAGCTCTACGAATGACGAATGACGAACGACGAACAACGAATGACGAAGGACGGACAACGCGGCGTTCTTCAGAACGCGTCCCGTAGGGGCCGAGCCCGTGTTTCAACACAGGAAGGCCGCTGAGCGGAGTGGAGTCACCGCTGCATACAGCGCAGCGTCACCGCCGCACACGGCGCCAGAAGGTTGAGAACGGCGTTGATTTGATGACCCGGTCGTGTGGAGGATGGTAACTCAGCACCGGCTCGCCGAAGCAGGTGCTGAACTCTTCCTGCGCCGCCTCGTAGAGCGTCCAACTGTATCCATAGCTGAGGATGCCGCTGAAGTGAGGGATTGCGGCGCCGTCACCTGGGTGCCGGCCGCCGGAGAGGAACGCGCCGTGACAGACCTGCGGTAAACGGAAGGTCGCTCGACGTCGTCTCAGTTCATGAAGCCCGTAGCGATCGACGACCATCGAACGTCAGGCGGGTAGAAGGCTATGGCGCAGGCACGAAACATCAATGCGACAGCCCGCATTGTCGGGGCGCGGGTTTCGATTCTTCTGATCCTCGCTCTGGGGCTTACGGACTGTGGCCGGGAGAAGGCCGACACGCCGGGGCCGATCAGAGCAGAGCTTGAAGATCGGCTCCTGGCATACTGGCGCGAGCATCCTCTCTCGCCGCGCGCCTACGTCCTCGCGAAATTCCAGCACAACGACTGGGTGTTCCTCGGCGAATACCACCGCATCCGCCACGACGCCTTACTCGTTAGCTCTCTCATCCCGGCGCTCCACGAGCAGACGCGCGTGCGCCACCTGGCTACGGAATTCCTGTGCCGGAACAGGACCGACGAGGCCAACCGGCTGATCACCTCCGCAGACTTCACTCGCCGCCGGGCCATTGACTTCTTCCGTGACCAGTTCGTGGCTTGGTCGTACGAGGAGTACCTGGACATTTTCCTCACGGCGTGGGAGTCCAACCGCCGTCTGGCTCGAGAGCGCGGCCCGTTTCAACTCGTGGGACTTCATCCGTGTCCCGACTACGAGGTGTTGAACTATGGCGAGGATGAGCCTGCAGCCGCCGAGCGCGACAAGCAGCAGCGATACGACGAGATCATGGCGGAGGCCCTGGAGGAGGCGTTGCTGTCGAAGGGGCTACCCGCACTGATCGTCACGGGTATCGCCCACTCGACCGCCAAGTTCCCCGAGTACTGGGTGGGAAGCGACGATCAGCTCGTCCGCATGGGGAACCTGGTGTACCGGGAGCCGTATCGCGACAGGATGCACTTCATTGCGCTCCACGCGCCATTCTACGACAGCGGCACGGACCGCGACATCTACCCGTTTGACGGTGTGCTGGACCGGTTGATGCTCGGTTACGGCCGGGACATCGGTTTTGACGTGGTGGGTACACCCTTCGCCGACCTGCGCCACCAGAATCCCAGCCCCAGGTCCATCACCAGCTTCAGCTTCGGCGAACTCTATGACGGGTACATCATCCACGCCGAGCCAC
>JARRLJ010000441.1:0-3085 GCA_037387025.1 Gemmatimonadales bacterium | reverse complement strand
CCGCCGAAGGTCGTGGGATTGAGCAAGATAGTGGTGCGAGAGACCTGTGAGGTGGGATGCACATACGAAGGATAGGGCACGGAGTCCAGTCATGACGACGAGGCGAGCAACCCGTGCTGAGCTCATCAGTGCTGAAATGAAGCAACTTCCTGACGAACAGTGCGAGGTCACCGTCAAACTCGGACGAGAACTTGGCCCCTCCCTAAAGCAAACCTATATCGGTAGGGCGGAAGGACCTCTGTTTCCGTTGGGAGAAGTGCGGTGCACTGCCGAGGCCTCGCTACGGGCATTGGAGAGGGCGTTCGGCGTTGAGGATGGCACGTTTTCGGTCGTCAGGCTCAAGACTGTTGAATCCTTCGATTGCCTGGCTGTCCTCGTGGAGATGTCGGCTCAGCCACAGCGATCAGAGTTACCACGGGCGCGACTGCTAGGATTCTGCGAGATAAAGGAAGATGCCAAGGTGGCGGCAGCCAAGGCTGCGCTCAACGGAACAAACCGATACGTCGGCTATCACCTTGGTGAGTGAGTCCAAATACCATTGCACCACAATTTCAGACAGAAAGAGAGCCGGTGTCCTGCTGCCCGGCTCTCGATTTGCTCTAACCCGCTTCTACGCGGTGAGATAGAAGCGCGACCGTCATCCCCCAATCTCTCCCAGCGCCCAGATCGCCATGCGGCGCACCTCGGCATTCTCGTCCTTCATTGCCTTGCTGAGAGCTTCGGTCGCTCTGGAATCTTCTATTTCACCCAATGCCCATGCTGCCTTCTCCCGCACTTCCGCGACCGGATCATTCAGCAGAGCTTCGGCCAGAGCCATCACAGCATTGGTGCTCTCGATTTCACCCAACGCCCAAGCTGCCATCTGCCGCGTCTCGGAGTCGTCGTCTTTTAGGGCAGCGCCCAGAGCGTCGACTGCCTCTGGACTCTCAATCTCACCCAACGCCCACGCTGCCTGCCGACGGGTCTCGTCGTCGGCAGCGTTGCGGAGGGCATGAGACAGGGGACCGACTGCGCTGGGATCTTCAATCTCACCGAGAGCCCATACAGCCATTCGACGTACCTCGTCCGACGCGTCGTTCACAAGGGCGGCGCCGAGTGCCTGGACTCCTTGCGGGCTCTCGATCTCACCCAACGCCCACGCGGCCTGGCGCCGAACCTCGGTTGCGTCATCCTGCAGCAACGCCGTTCCCAGCGCCCGAACGGCCTGATCACTCTCGATCTCACCCAGCGCCCACGCGCACGTGCTCCGAACGTCGATCACCGGATCGCGCAGCATCGCCTGCGAGAGTGCCTCAACAGCTCGGGAATCGTCGAGTTCCCCAAGTGCATGGGCAGCCATGGTGCGAACATCTTGATCTTCGTCCCTTAAGGCCCCAATAAGAGCATCGATGCCGAGTCTCGACTGGCGGCTGATGCCGCGGCCGCGAGCTCGGTCTCCCTCTAGCTGCCCCAGCTCCGCTGCCTCAGCGGCTGACTCTTCTATACCGGCAGCTACTTCGCCCGCAATCTCCTGAGCCAGCCGTATTGCGTCGGCGATCTCTCCAGAGAGCTCCGTTCCCTCAAAATCAGCAACCGCGGGCTCCGGAGCTTCCTCTCGGTGATTCGATCTCATTAGAGCCATCCCAGCAACGCCCACCGCTCCGGGTACGAGCAACGCGGCCAAACCGGCTGCCCACAGTGCGGGGTTGGACCAACGCCAACGGCGCCGGCGACCCGTCCCCAGAGGTAGCGCAAACTCGCTGTCTTTGCTCCCGGCTACGATGCCCGGCCAGAGATCTTGTTCAGGAGTCGCGTCCGTCGGCAGGGCATTGATGGCATCTACCGCGGCTTTGATCTCCTCCAGCCTCCGCGTGCATGCGGTGCATGAATCAAGATGCTTCCGCACGAAAGCGTCGGCCTCATTATTGAGCTCTTCGTCGATGAACGGCGACAGCAATTCCTCGACGATCGAGCAATCGTTGGTCCCGCCGTGGGACATATTCTGCTCACTCATTTGAGCAATGCCTCCCGTACGAGCCGGCGAGCCCGGCTCAGTTGACTCTTGACTGTTCCTTCCGCGATGTCCACCATTTCGGCTATTTCGCGGTACCGGTAACCTTCTATATCGTGGAGGATCAGCACTTCCTTGGCTCCGGGTGGAAGGAGCGCTATGGCACGCTCGAGATCCATCCGCGTCTCGGGCATGGCCTGTCTCAGGCCGTGTTCAAACGCATCCAACTCATTGGGAGCGGTGGCTTTTTCGGCGCCTTTCTCAGATCTGAGGTTCCCCAAGACCACGTTGGTTCCGAGCCTGTGCAGCCACGTTCCAAACGCGCTCCTGAACTTGAAGGAGCCGACTCTTTCCCAGGCTCGCACGAAGATGTCCTGTGTCAGTTCCTCTGCACGCTGGTGATCGCTTACCATGCGGAGGCACAGACCGTACATCCTACGAACATGGATCTCGTACAGGCGCTCGAACGCGTCTGATTGGCCAGCTTGGGCGCGTCGGACTAAGTCGTCCTCGTCCCAGACCGGAGGTCCCTGGAGTTCGTCTCTTGCAGTCAATCTGGGCTCGCTTGCTGTGTTCGCCCCAAAGGTAAAGAGGCTCTCGTTAAACACATTTTCGAGCACTCGCGCCGCCATCGCAACTCCCCCTGAGTTGTTACCGGTTTCTGTTTGGCTTCAAAGATTGGATGAGGACCAGTGCCGTTTTGTTCGAATTGGTGGTCGGGGCTTACGGGCCCCCGTCATTGCTGGCGTTGCTCGTCGGCATAGAGCAGGGCCCGCAGATTGTGCCCTCAGAGTAAGAAAACTGTTGATTTTGTTGAACTTAGCAGTCCTGCCTCCCAGCCCGGGCCGATATCTGTCGGTCACATGTATTGGACGGAGCGAATGTCGCTAGGATCGCGACGCTTGACCTTTGCTTGACGGTGGGGGTCTAAGCTGGTGGAGACAACGACCTGGTTCAGTGCTGCTACGAGGAAAGTGGAATCATGAGCATAGCGAAGTCGATTGCAGAGGCCTCATCGGCTGTGATCGTGGTGTTCTTGGCAGCGTGCGATGGGGGCCCAACGGGTCCCGTTCCGGACCTCGAACAGATTGATCT
>JARRLJ010000440.1:0-3086 GCA_037387025.1 Gemmatimonadales bacterium | reverse complement strand
GATGTCGTACCATGCAAGCGATGTCGACTCTGAGTTTCCCCATGTCCGCGCACTGTTCCGCAGTGGACCAGCGCGGCACGCCATTCTCTCCAACTGTGATGAAGTGCGGTACGAGGAGCTGGCAGGCATGTTTTCAGAAGTACCCGTCATACGAGGCTACCGCACACCAGATGGCTTGGCTTTCCGGCACAAGGTTGCTGCGCAAGACACTCACAGCCAGGAGGAACTGGAACGAATTCTGTCAAGTGGTGGAGTGCAGATTCGTAAGCCCAGCGGTGACCTGATTCGATATGCTATGACGATCCTCGAAGTCGACGATCCTCAGGCATTATTGATGGTTGGAGATCAATACCTGACCGACATCGCATCAGCGAACCTGGCCGGAGCCAAATCGGCCAAGGTGCGAACGTTCAAACCAGAGACGTTTCCCTTGTCGATTCGGACCACTCAGCTTGTGGAGCGAATGCTGTACGCTCTTCGGACATCGAAACGACAGGGCAGTGCACGATGAGAGTGTGCACCCAGCCACTCTTCACAAGCCCCGAACAAACTCGTACTTGACTGTGAACTCCATGCGAACTGTAACATCTGCATCACCGACTTTGCCAGGCTCGAAAAAACAAGATTGGACCCATTGCATGATGGCCTTGTCGGCACGATGATCATTCGTCTTCAGTACCCGGGTCTCTTTGCTTTGAACCTGACCATCCGTACCGACGACAATCTCTAGTAGCGCATCTATGTTCAGCGGAGCCCGTTCGAACCGCTGTTCCCGCTCGTAACGATCGTTGATTCTAGAACGGTTAGGGCGCTCTTGCGGATCGTATCGCGGACAGTTGACGAGCTTAGGTGCCTTTGTTACTACACGACGCCCTCCGACCGTATCTGCCAACGTGAAGATTCTGTTTATGTCTACGGAATCCAGGTTGACCATCGGAAATTGCTTGCCTGCAAACGACCAACGAAGCGGTAACACCATCTTGACGCGCACTGGCTTTGAACCTCGAATGCCGGGCTCGAAGAGACATTCATAGATCATATCGCTGGTTGGTTGTTCAAAGCCCTGGTCTGTCGGCGAGAACGCCTTAACGGAACCTGGTTCGGCGCGACCGTTCGCACCAACAATGAAGCTGGCAGTTACCTGAGCCTCCTCATAGAGACCAGTCAGGCTGCGCGAAAACCTGGCGCCGGGACAGAACAATCGCTCGGGAACGCGATCGACATCATCAATCGAGTAGACACGACCGGAATCCGCCTGCGCCATGGCGTGCGCGGTAACGAGGGGAACGAGGAGGAGTGAGATCGTGGCGCTGAGGCCACGAGTCGGAAACAGCAACGATCGGAGTGACATGCTACCTCCGCCATATATGGCCAACATCGACAATAGTGGCCAGAGACAAGGCCCGCAAGGACTCAGCGGCGTCTTGCCTTCACAAACACATCGATATTTCCAGGCCTGTCATTCACATAGTGGAGTCGCAGACGTCCGTCCTCCGTGAGGTCTACGACCGCCGGAATCGAGTTGGCGGTTACATACCATCCTGCCGGCAAGATGACTGTGTTTCGCTGTCTCCCGAAGCTGCGGTCCCACACCAGCTCATCACCGTACAGCAAATAGCGATTTGGATCGGTGTAGGTCTCCTCGATCCGCAAGCGCACTGATTCCCCTTCCGATATCGGATCGAACCAGATGGCGACGACCTCGGTTTCCTGTGTTAGCTCGTCGATTTCAATTCCTCGATCGCTGATTTCCGCTCCACGGAGGGTCTCGACCCTAAGCTCTTCTCCTGTATCGAGGATACTTGCACTTGGCTGCGTGGCCTTGCTGCCAGCCCGCACGACGTTCAAATATCGGTCCGTTCCGGGTCGCGTCTCTGTGTAATCATGGTAGAGCCGAAATGAGTGTGTCTCAGGTTGCTGGAGGAAGTAGACGATCTCTCTGTCTTCAAACGCGCGCTCGGAAAAACGATAGTCGACGCGAGCAACAGATCGGTCCGATCCCGACCCGCTTCCAAAACCACGTGGCGGCGGCCCGGGTTCAGGAGAGGTCTCCGTAGTGGATCTCGGTAGCAAGCGAGCCCTGACCTCAAGCGGAACACCAACGGGTCCCGGGTTAGTGAAGCTCACCTTGATTCTCCCATCCGGTTCCGCTGCAATCTGTGATGGGTAGTTGCACCCAGTCACCTCATATCCCTGCGGCAGAACTACGGAATTGCGTCTAATGCCGAGCGTCCTCGCAAACACAATCTCGGAGCCGTCATGGAAGTAGCTGGCAGTATCCAAGTATGTCTTGTCGATCCTGATCCTTGCCTCTCCACCAATAGGAATGGCCCGTGCCAATCGTACCTGGATGTATTGACCATTGGGATTTGCCCGAATGTGTCCCGCTTGGCGCGCCGCTTCGCCACTGACGAGTTCCCAGACGAGAGGACGACCACTCATGAGGTCCGTGACTCCGTGAACGGTAGGGTCACTTCCTGCTCGAATCGAGTTGAAGTACAGCGTTACCCCAGCCGTCGTAGCACTCACATCATATATGATACGAAAACTCTGTGACTCAGGGTCGAGCAGTTCGTAGCGTGTGTAGTCATCTGCCTGGGTTTGGTGGAACTCCGTTTGCGTTACTGCAAACGATGGAGTGGCGCACAGCGCAAGGACAACACCTAGTTTCAACGCTGGTGTCGACATTGGATCGACCTCCCTAAGATTGCTTGAATTAGGATACGATTTGGATAGATGGAAGGCTAGATGGCCGCTGCCGGTCGCCGGAAACGCCCACTGTTCAATAACAAAAGGCCGCCCGTGCGAGCGGCCTCTCGTCTGCTACTCAGGCCGGAACTTGCTCACCCTTCTTCCCGCGTCAGCGTCACTCCGTAGTCGAACGGATTCTCCGGTGGATTGACGTTCCACTCCTCCAGCGAATGTGAACCGTCAGACCTGTACCGTAAGACGTAGTCACCCGCTGGAAGGACTATCGATCCCTTGTACAGCCGGTTCTTGTCGCCACCTCCGGCATGTCCAGTCATTCCATAGGTCATCTCCCACACTGCCCGCCCAGTCTTGGCATCTTGGATCCATGCGAAGTC
>JARRLJ010000439.1:0-3094 GCA_037387025.1 Gemmatimonadales bacterium | reverse complement strand
GGTACGCCATGTGAGCAGCAGGCCACCGAGCAAGGTGATGGCCCAAAACGGCAACCCGAGCACTCCTAATACCTGTAGCACCGACAGGGCGACCGTGGAAACGGGCAACAGCCACGCTGCCACAATCAACCAGGGTTTGTTCAGAATCCAACGGTCACCTTGGGACCAGGTCACGAATCGATCTACTGCGTTTCGGCTTATTCTGCCTAGCAGTCGCGCCCGGGCAGCCAATTCGTCTCTCAGGTCGATCTGCTCGGCGAGATCCGCGACGGCCTTCTGGCGGTGCTCGATAACGTCTGATTGGGCGGGACTGAGCAGCCATTCTGAGAGGCAGCGCCGCCCCGGTGGCGTCACCGCCAAACAAACCAGCTGATACAGAGAAGCGGGGCCGAACAGGTTCAGGTCCCCCGCATACGGATGATCCTCTGGTGGTGGTTCCACTGTGGGCGCGGGAATGGCGCCCCATTCCCGCCTGAGCCTTGCTCCCGCCTCGATGTTGAGCCTTTGAAGCTCCTCCAGGTAATTCGTGCGTGCAGCGGTGCGGCGATGCATCCGAACCAGTGCGATGAACCCGACGAAGGAAGCGATCGCAGCGAGAATCATGTAGCCTCGCAGGCTGCCGGTCGCTTCGCTGGCCGGGAGCAACACGACAACGGCCAGAAACGTCGCTAGCCTGCCATGTGTGATCCGGCGTAGGCGCTGCGCTTGTCCACGCAGCTCGCGCTTCAAACGTTCGGTTCGCGCGCGATATACGTCAGCCGCTGTGTTTTCGATCTTCATTGGCTCCGACCTCGAGCAATCAGACCATCCATTGGCGATTTAGCACTGGCGATCAACCCGTGATCCCAGTATAAAAAGAGGTTAAGCTTCATCACTGCAGCGACCGGAGCAATTGACACGGTGTCCCAAATCCCATCTCTGCCGGACAAGATCGCTCAGTCTCTGGCCAGCCGCTACAAGATCGAGCGGCCGATCGGCCGGGGAGGCATGGCGACCGTCTATCTGGCGGAGGAGCGGCACCCGCGACGCGAGGTCGCGATCAAGCTCCTCGATCCGGCTCTCGGCCACGGGATCGGGCGCGAGCGGTTCCTGCGCGAGATAGAAATCGTATCCCAGCTCACACACCCACACGTAGTCCCGGTGTTCGCCGCCGGAGAAGTTGAAGGCCTGCTGTACTACGTCATGCCTCATGTGACGGGCCAGTCTCTCCGCCAGCGGTTGCGGCAGGGACCGATCCCGCTCAACGAAGCGGTAAAGATCGTGTACGAGGTGGCCGAAGCGCTCGAGTACGCCCACGACTTGGACATCATACACCGCGACATCAAGCCGGAAAACATACTGCTGGAAGCAGGTCACGCGGTGGTAACGGATTTCGGCATCGCGCGCGTGATAACCGCCGTCGGACCGGAGCAGCTGACGGAGACCGGTCTCCCCATCGGCACGCCTGCTTACAAGAGTCCGGAGCAGGCTTCGGGTGAGCGGCAGGTCGACGGACGGGCCGACATCTATAGCCTTGCATGCGTACTACATGAGATACTGACTGGCAAGCGGTTCTGGGTTCGTTCTGTAGACGAGGAGGCTGGCACGGAGACCATCAGGTTCGCGAGAGCGGTTCCCGAGGGGTTCGAACCCATCTTGCGCAAGGCGCTGGCTCGCGATGCGTCCGACCGGTACGAGGCCGTTAAGGATTTTTCCGACGCGGTGCTCCAAGCGCACCACCCAATTTTCACCAGCGAGAAGCCCGCGGTGCAGCGCCGCCGGACGACAGGCCGCAAGTCCATAGTCGTCCTGCCGTTCGCCAACATGAGTGCCGATCCCAGCAATGAGTACTTCAGTGACGGTATCACTGAAGACATCATTGCCAGTCTGTCCAAAGTTCCCGACCTGAGTGTCACGTCTCGTACATCCGCCATGCACTACAAGGGCAGTCAAAAGAACGTGCGACAGATAGGGAAGGAGCTGGGAGTCTCAAACGTACTCGAAGGAAGCGTGCGGCGTGCCGGCAACAGGGTGCGAATCACATCGCAGCTCATCGATGTCAACGCCGATGATCACATTTGGGCCGAGACCTACGATCGGGATCTCACGGACATCTTCGAAATCCAGAGCGATGTGGCAGGAAAGATCGCGCGCTCTTTGAAGGCAACACTTTCACCCGACGTGCGCGATAGTATCAAGCGCGCTCCCACCGATGACCTCGAAGCATACGCGCTCTACAAGCAGGGGGTGTACCTCTGGAACAAATTCACATTGGAGGCCGGCCAAAAAGCACTCAAGTGCTTCGAGGAAGCGATCGAGCGGGATCCTTTCTTCGCACAGGCACACGCCGGCTTGGCCGACGCATATTGGGCTCTGGGAATCGAACAGGATCTCGTACCGGCAGAAATGTTCCAGCGCGCCAAGGACGCTGCTCTGCACGCACTGGAGATCGATCGCCGGCTGTCCGACGCCCACGCAACGTTGGGTGCAGTGTACTCCTGGAACGATTGGAATTGGCCGGCCGCAGACACTGAATTCGACCGTGCCACCGAACTTGCAGGACCGCAGGACAAGCCCAGCCTCAAGCACGGGATGCATCTAGCCGCAATGGGACGGCACGAAGAAGGCCTCCAGAGAGCACAGGAGGCGCTGACGCTCGACCCGTTCTCGCTTAGCGCACGAACACACGTTGCCCTGCAACACTACTGGAAGCGAGACTACGAAAGCGCGATCGAGCAGGCGCTGAACACTCTGGAACTGGACGTCAGCTTTCGACCCGCCTACCTATGGCTCGGCCTCTCGCAACTGCAGCTCGACCGCATCGATGAGGCTGTGGATACGCTGGCGTCGGGCGTCAAAATCTCGGGACGCAATCCCAACTACCTCACGATGCTGGGCTGCGCGTTGGGAGCAGCCGGGAAAACTGCGGACGTCGATGCGATTATCGCGGAACTGAAGAGCATAGCCACTACCAGATATCTCTCACCACGCTCCTTCGCGCTGGTGTATTCCTGGTCGTCCCGATTCGACGAAGCCCTCGACTGGCTGAAAAAGGCGTACGAAGAACGTGCGGCATGGATGCCATTCCTGAAGGTGGACCCGTTGTGGGATTCGC
>JARRLJ010000438.1:0-3096 GCA_037387025.1 Gemmatimonadales bacterium | reverse complement strand
CCGAGTGCTGCAATCCGCACAGACGCACCTGGGCATTGTCGTAGACGAACACGGCGGCGTCGAAGGCATCGTGACGCTTGAAGATCTCGTGGAGCAGATCGTCGGCGAGATTCAGGATGAGCACGATATCGATGTGGATGAAATCATCCCTCAGCCGAACGGAAGCTTCCTGATCGACGCAGGGATATCGGTTCGGGATCTCAATGAGAGACTGAACGTGCATGTCCCTGAGAATGGCTATTACGTCACTCTTGCAGGATTCATCATGATGCAGACGGGTCGATTGCCCCGTGAAGGTGAGTCGATCGAGTGGGAGGGCGTTGTCTACCAGATCGAACAAGTCGTCGGAAGGCGCATCATGCGTGTGCGAATGACGGGAAGCGGCCCCGTGGATTCCTCAGAAGAGCACGCCGACATGCGGACATTAACAGACAAGTAGTTTCGCAACCTGCATTGAAGATATCCTGCCGGTGGTTCCTGCGAGTCGAGATCGAGTTGGAGAAGGAATTTGGCTCTTCATCACGCCCATGGACGACAAACGTGGGGGTCTCATCCGGTCAATGCAACACTTCACAAAGGAAGAGAGGTGAAGTGTATGGCGAAGAAACGAAAGAAGCGGCCGATGAGGAAGCGCCGATGGTTCACAACCACGGAACTGGTTGAGGTATGGGATCGATGGCAGCGCGGGGAATCCTGTAAGGCGATCGGACGTCTGCTCGACAGAGGTGGATCAGCGATCCATCGTCAACTGGCAGTTTACGGAGGCATCCGGCCTCGGTCCCGTTCTCGCTCTTGTCGGGTGCTGAGTGTGGCAGAGCGTGAAGAGATTTCCAGGGGCATTGCGGCGAAGCAGTCGATTCGATTGATGGCGGCGGGTTTGGGTCGTGCAGCCTCTACCGTGAGTCGAGAGATCGGTCGCAATGGCGGCTATGATAACTATCGGGCGTCGGCTGCCGATGAGCGAGCCTGGGAACGGGCTCGCCGCCCGAAGCCATGCCGGCTGGCCCACTGTCCTCGGTTGCGCCAGCTTGTCGAAGGCAAGCTGCGATTGGAGTGGTCACCGGAACAGATTGCCGGATGGCTGAAACACAGCTATCCGGAAGACAGGTCGCTTCACGTGTCGCACGAGATCATCTATCGCAGCCTGTTTATTCAGGCCCGCGGGGCTTTGAAGAAAGAGCTGACTCAGTGTTTGCGCTCGAAGCGATCGATCCGTCGATCCCGACATGCGACCCGTAAAGGTCATGGCAAAGGGCATCTGGCCGATATGGTGTCGATCCGTGAACGACCCGCCTCGGTCGAAGACCGTGCCGTGCCGGGTCACTGGGAAGGCGACTTACTGGCCGGATCGAAGAACACCCACATTGCGACGTTAGTCGAACGGTACTCGCGTTACGTGATGCTGGTGAAGGTTCCCAGCAAGGAAACCGAGACGGTCATCTCGGCGCTGATCGAACATGCCAGGAAGCTTCCGACAGAACTGTATAAATCGCTGACCTGGGACCGAGGTCGGGAGATGGCCGACCACAAACGGTTCACGCTGGCCACCAACATTGACGTCTACTTCTGTGATCCTCAGAGTCCATGGCAACGCGGTTCCAATGAAAACACCAATGGTTTGCTGCGCTATTACTTTCCGAAAGGAACCGACTTATCTGTACACTCCCAAGAGCACCTGGACTTCATCGCACGTAGGCTCAACGAACGACCGCGGAAGACGCTGGGATTTGAAACTCCGGCAGAACGATTCAATGCTTGTGTTGCATCGACCGGTTGAGCCGGCACGCCTTGTCGGATCTTTGTGTGAAGGATGTTGCCGCCCCGGATACAGTCGCGATGTCCGTTGGCCGGTAACGGTCTTTCGGGGGAGCTGGAGTTTTTCAACTCTTGTCAGCGGAACGGAGGGAGATGGCCCTGGCAGGGAATGAAAGCGTGGGATGAGGAGTGACTCGAGTCGACAGTGAGTGTGCGACTAAAGGCGCGTTCGAAGAACAAGAGGGGAAAGGCCCATCTCTCGTTGAATCTCCTGTGCTATTCGATCGGCAGTCGGCTTTTCCTGAAACGGGCCCATCATGACGATATACAGATCCGTGGGAAGCCGTGACACGTGCACTTGATCGTACTTAGCGCGCAAGTCTTCGCCGAGTCTTTCCGCGTTGCTGGATTCGCGAAAGACTCCGACCTGAATCGTTGTGCCGAACGTCCCCGCGGTAGGCGCGTCCTGGGGCGGCTCCGCCGATGGCTCAAGCTCTGAGACTGTAGGTTCCGTCTCGGTCGGTGGTGCGTCGGCGTCTTCTTCCGCGATATCGGGAACGATATCGGGGAGAGGCGAGGCTGCCGCTACCACCGTCTCGGGCGAGTTCCGTGAAAACCCGCCGTCTCGGGCTGGGGACGCGTCCACCCGAGTTTCAGTGGAAACTACAGCATCTTCTACGCTTCGATTCGCCCACAACCTGCCCACAGCCTCCTGGACCACGGTGCCCGAAGCCCAACCCACGAGGCCGGCAACACAGAGCGCGCCACAGACGGCGAGTCTTGTTGGCCAAGTCATTCCATGTCGTCGCGACCCTCGCTCAGGGACGCCGGCCGGGGCGGCCGGAGATTCCGGCGGCGGTGGTGGTGAAGACAGCGTCGTTTCTAGCTCGGGCCCATCGCATCGCCGTAGAACGCCCGGAGTCCCTCAACAACGTCGCTTCTGAAGCTGAATCGCGGATCGATCTTCATTCCCGAGCAGAACTCCAATTCTTCGATAACAGCCACATTTTGCGGTTCTCCCATCGCGACGACCAGGGTCTTGCCTGAAATCGACACCGGGAGAGCGCAACAGCGCGCAGCCACTTCAGCTGGAATCAGAGCGAGGACTTCAGGAGCGATCTGTGCGGGAGGACATTCCAGGTAGGTCACTCCCTTGATGCACTCGATGGCGGCACCAATGTCGGCTTTCGAAACCAGACCCTTGGCAACAAGGCGCTCGCCCAGCCTGTCAGGCTGCAGCTCTTGTTCGGCAAGAGCTGTGTCTAGTTGCTCTCGCGAGAGAGCTCCCTTTTCGGTTAGGATTTCGCCGAGTCGTTTCCTCTCCATAGGACACTTTCAAGA
>JARRLJ010000437.1:0-4231 GCA_037387025.1 Gemmatimonadales bacterium | reverse complement strand
ATAGAACCAGTTGACGTTCTGGGTCAAGCGACCGATCTCGCCGAGGCCGTCTTGCACGAACACCCCGGAGTAACCACCCCACAGCCTCAGATTCCTTCCCAACCGAAATGACAAAGTCACATCCACCTCTTCGCCCAATCTGGGAGTAATGAGCCCTAGATCTTGTGCGAGTCGGAACGAATGGAATTCTACTGCTATGCGCGCGTCATCGCCTATGTTCGCACCGCCCTTGACCGCAGCATCCTGCAGGCCGCGGCCGGCGGTCTCCTGTGGGATGTTCAAGAACAGATCTGCTAGACCATAGAACTTGTGGTTCGTGGCAAACAGGGTGTCGAACACCTTGACTTTGGTGTCAGCGGTGTCCTCGTCACCCGACAGGTAATCGTACCACAGTACGAGATCCGCGTCGCCACCGGCGAGTGATAGCCCCAGACGTCCTCCTAGCATGAAGGCCGACACTTTGTCGCCCGCCCGATCCCCAGTTTGGTACGACCCTTCTGCCCGATACGTGATCGACCCCACGCGCCCCCACCAACGGCCTCCTAAGGTGTACTGTTCCGTTCCGAGAGTACCCACATCGTTCAAGAAGCCATACCGGTCCAAGGTCCCCGGAATACCGCTCTCCAACTGTCCGTGCAGGCCCCAGAAGTACTCCGTATCGTCGTGCGCAGGAGTGATGTCGTGGGCAATGACTGCAGCTAGCAGTTCGACTCGTCCCAACGGTCCGTCGGCTGACAGCCTGAGGGCATCAAACGTCCTCCCTTGCTGGCTCCAATCCACAGCCCCTACGAGCCGCTGTCCGCCAAAGTTGATCTCCTGCCTACCCGCCCGGACCGCGTACGTCACTGCACCACTGCTCGCTACGTCGAGATATCCCTGATGGAGATCGAGCTGGTTTGCGCTGAAGTCCGAGAGAGTGCTCGTTTCCTCTCCCCAGATCCTCACATCCTGGACCTGGAACATGATGCTCACTCCTTCGTCGAGTCTCGCAGTTACGTGACCGCGCGCACGCATCGACGTGAAGTAGCCGTTACCAACACTTGTGGTATCCCGGAACTCGAACCGGGGCCGTATTTGTCCACCCACCTCCACTTCTTGCGCCTCGGCGGACGGAACCACAAGCAGCATACCGGGTCTATCCATGAATGCTACGCAGCAGCGATACCTAGCCCGCCGTCGTTCCCTTTGAGCCCCAGCCAGCCTGCGCAATAGTTCTTCATTGTTTGCAGCATCTTGATCTCGGGCCGGCATTGCAAACCGCTTCGAGTGCACGCCGGGTTGTCCTCCCAACGAGAAGACCTCGATGCCGGAATCCTCGGCTATAGTGGGCAGCTTCGAACGCCGGGCAAAGTACTCTACCTTACGCCGTGCGTTTCCCTCAAACGAACCAGCGTCCTCCAGTCTATCCTCTTCCGCGCTTTCCAGTATTCCCGCTTCGTCGAGGAAGATGACACGATATGGTATGTCCGCAAGAATCAAAGCAATCTCGCGCTGCTTTCCGACATTGCGAGTTGCCACCAGGAGCGGAGGTTTCACCATCCCAGTACCCTACGTTGCTCCGCAAACAGACTATCCGTTCCAATAGCAGCCAACTGAAGTAGGCCGTCCAGTTCAGCTTTCGAGAACGGCCTTCCCTCGGCACTTCCTTGAATCTCCACGTATCTATCTGGCTCTAGCACCACAATATTGGCATCTACTTGAGCCGCCTTGTCCTCGTCGTAGGCGAGGTCGAGGCGTGGCTCACCATCCACGATACCGACCGAGACCGCGGCCACCAGCGTCGAGAACGCATTCGGTAGTTGCAGCTCCTTCTCCATCCATGCGCACGCCTGAGCAACCGCAGCCGCCCCGCCGCTGATGGCAGCGGTACGCGTTCCGCCATCGGCCTGTAGGACGTCACAGTCCACCCTTATCGTGTATTCGCCGAAGTCGAAGCTTTTGAGCGTAGCCCGCAGGCTGCGCCCGATGAGGCGTTGGATTTCAGCGGTCCTGCCCCCTGCTCCGCTCCGCTCTCGTGCAGTACGTTGAGTTGTAGCCCGTGGAAGCATAGCGTATTCCGCGGTGAGCCAACCGAGCCTCGTATTGCGGCGCCATCCTGGAACACCTTCCTCTACACTGGCCGTGCAAAATACAATCGTGTCGCCCAGAGTCACGCGACACGATCCTTCAGCATACGGGCTGATTCCTGTTTCGAGCCTTAGGGAACGAAGCTCATCGGGTTCCCGACCGTCAGGACGTGACACGCCAGCAGTTAGTCTCCCGCGGTGCCCGGCGCATGGGATGCTCCCTCATCAGACTCTGTCACCCCTCCGCGAGTGAACGCCCATTTGAGCAGCGGTGGGGCTATGAACGTCGTGCCGAACACCATGAGGATGATGGCACCGAACAACTGATGACTCAACACGCCGCTCACCAATCCGATGTTGGCAAAAATGAGACCGACTTCGCCCCGTGGGATCATACCGATCCCGACCGACAACCGATTGAACTTCTGCCACGGTACTGCCCAGCCCGCCGCTATCTTGCCCACCACGGCAATGAGGAAGAACGCCAGACCCAGACCCAGGACCGGCAGGTTCCCCGGTGAGACGGGATTGAGCAGGCTCACGTCGAATTTGGCCCCGATACTCAAGAAGAATATCGGTGTAAACACATCTGCAATTGGCTTGATTCGCTCCTCGATGACATTGAACTGGTTTGTGCCCGAGAGAATCAATCCCGCCGCAAAAGCCCCGACAATCATGGCCGATCCAGCCCTATCGGCCAGTGCCGCCACGACCAAGACGAAAGCGAAGGCGAAAACCAGCAAGACCCCTCGGACCCTCATTCGGTTGATCATGTCGAACGTCTTCGGCGCCAACTGCAAGCCGATGCCCACTGCTACAACCAGGAAACCCACGGCCACCACGAAGGAGCGACCGATTCCTAGAACCGACACCGCATTACCCGCGGCAAGCGATGAGACAACACCCAGAATGATGAGACCAAGCACATCGTCGATCACCGCGGCCCCAATGATGAAACGCGACTCAACGGCGTGCATCACCTTCAAATCCTGCAACACCCTGGCGGTGATTCCGACCGACGTGGCTGTCAGCGTTCCTCCCAGGAAGATCGCGGTCATCATAACGCCGGTAGGTCCCAGGTCGGGAATGGCAAAGGGCGAGAGCCAGAATAGGATGCCGCCCACCATGGGCAGGACAACTCCCACCACCGCGATCGCAGCGGCACCCTTCCCTACACGGAACATCGCCTTGAGATCGGTCTCCAGGCCGATTTCGAACAGGAGGATCACAACGCCGATCTCGGCCAGTATTTCGATCACCGGAGTGAGTGCATCCCCGGCTTCGGTGGGTATGATCCCCAACAAGCTGCCACCGAGAATTGCACCGGCCGCGAGTTCACCCAAAACTGCTGGCTGGCCGACTCGTTCACTCAACTCACCCGAGAGTTTTCCGACGACCAGCATGGATGCGAGAATCCAGAACAACCGCGCTATGTCGACATGCTCCTGGGCATGGTCTTGCAAGGCCCAGGCTATGGTGGGTACGAGCATCAGAACGCCGAGGGCCAATATGACAGTACGAGCCTGCTTCATCATTCCCGTCTTGATATTCGTTCAGTGACTACAATGGATTTCTGACTTCTGGAGTCAGCGTAAAAGTGTGGTGTACTAGAGGGAGCTCAAGGGTCTCTTGGTAGGTGGTTGTGATGAGGATCTCTCGCGGTCGAAGAGTCCGCCTTATGGTCAACTGCTGCGCGTCGTCGGGAAGCCCGAGGTCCTCTGCCTTCTGACGCAAACGGCGGCGTATGGCAGCGTTGTCGATGCTCGGAGCCAAGCGAGCTTGTGTCTTCATTTCTTCCTTGAACCGCCAGTAGTCCACGTAGATACTGACTACAGGAATGCCGTAGTAAACCACAATCGTCACAGCCAAGAGCGTGAGCAGGCACCCAACCCGCGATTTGCCACTCCTCTTCCGCAACATGCCCGATGACCGCCCTACCACTGCGATTGCGCTCCGTCAACGATGTCGTTGACCAGCTTCTCCAGGGCTACCTCCCTACCCGTTTGTTCATTTGGGGGAGTGTACTCGCCGTCGACCCTCAACCCCGATCGTTCCCACAACACTCGATCTTCGCGTTGGTCGTATATTTCAACGCGGAGGGAGAGCTGTACCATCCGACGAGTTACTTCCACATTACTTCCCGATCGAGCAGCCTGAAACGACAG
>JARRLJ010000436.1:0-3102 GCA_037387025.1 Gemmatimonadales bacterium | reverse complement strand
GGCCGGGCAACGAGCTGCGAGTCCGAGCCGGACTTGAGGGCCCACTGGCGCGCCGCTCCTATCTACGCCTCGCGGGTGTAGTATCGGTGACCACCAAGGACCAGGTGGACGGAAGCGCGATCAACAGCGCGGGCAACCGTCTCACAGGCTACTTATCGTTCAACCAAGGGATAGAGTCAACCACCCTTGTTCTGTACGCGTTCGACGTGTATCGGACCGATCCGCACATCGAGTCCACAGCGCTGGGAACGGCCGCGCTCCCGCCGGGGAACTTGTTCGGGGCTGGTCTCAGGTGGGATGTCCTGCTTGGCCGAATGTGGACGCTGACCCCGAGGGCGGAGTTCCGGAATTCGCAGCTTGCCCCCTTCGACGCGCCCGATGATCCGCTACAACTCGCTGGGCGCTCCCTGAGGGCTGGAATAGACGTAGCGAGTCGCATAAACCGCTTGCTGACTGTAGTGGTCCAAGCCGAAGGGCTAACGGGATTCATAGTGGAAGAGGGGAGTCGAGTTGGAATGACTGGCTTCCGAGTCGCACTGCACGGAGAATTGACACCGTAAGATCCGATCGTACAACCTGAGACTTGACTGGGGGCGGTGGGTAGCTTGCGTAGCAGTTGCTCACCGTTCGCCTTGTCGAGCATGTACTGCTGTCGGTAGGATCCATGCTAGTTCTCCAGTCTGTCATATTGATCCTGCACAACCGATTGCCATATGAGTGACGAACAGACTGAAATCCGCTCGACCCATTCTGCATCACCCCCTGAGGCTTGGCATCGTGCTGCCCTCCTGGCAAGAAGTGTAAAGGGATCGATAGACAGTTTCCTGCACATTGAGGCGTCCGGAGGGATCGTGTTGCTCGCGGCGGCGGCTATCGCGCTCTTCTGGGCTAATTCACCATGGGGTGGTATCTACGACCAATTGTGGCACACACACGTATCGATCGGCATCGGTGAGTGGAGATTCGATGAGTCGCTCCACTTTTGGGTGAATGAGTTGTTGATGACGGTCTTTTTCTTGGTCGTCGGCCTGGAGATCAAGCGGGAGATCGTGGAGGGAGCGTTGTCGGATGTCAGACGTGCAACACTGCCGGTCGCCGCCGCGATCGGCGGAATGTTGGTGCCTGCAGCGATCTATCTGGCAATCAATCGCTCCGGTCCGTCGCAAGAGGGTTGGGGAGTGCCGATGGCAACGGACATAGCGTTCGCCGTTGGCGTCCTGAGCTTGCTTGGCCCGCGCGTCCCTGCCACTCTGCGGGTTCTGATCCTGGCAATTGCGATCATTGATGACATAGGTGCGATTATGGTTATCGCACTGTTCTATGCGTCAGGATTCGAGGCCCAGGGATTGCTGATCGCCGCTGTTGGATTGTTGTTCCTCTTTCTGTTGCTAAAGATCGGGGTGCGACCGGGACTCATCTTTGCCATCCCGATAATGATCATGTGGGTGGGGATGCTTCGGTCGGGTATTCACCCAACCATTGCAGGTGTAATCGCCGGTTTGTCGGCTCCAGTGAGGCCCTGGTACGGAAAAGAGGGCTTCCTCCACAAGGCACGCAATGTTCTAGATGAGTTCCAATCTCGCATCGATCGGGAACATGACGATCACGAGTTGATGAAACCGCTGAACGAGTTGGATGTGGCGCGACGCGAGGCACTATCGCCATCACTGCGTGCTGAGATTGCGTTACATCCTTGGGTCGCATTTCTGATCATGCCGCTTTTCGCCCTGGCGAATGCAGGGGTACCACTTCAGGGTATCGATCTGCAAGGAGCAGGGTCAATGACTGTACTTGTGGGTGTGGTGATGGGATTGGTGGTCGGCAAACCACTCGGCATCATGCTTTGCAGTGCCTTGGTTGTACGCTTGCGGATCTGTACGCTGCCCGACGGAGTCAATTGGCGTGGTGTGTTCGTAGCAGGTGCTGGAGCCGGAATCGGATTCACGATGGCGATCTTCATTGCCGAACTGGCGTTCACGGATGTCGTGATGCTCAGCGTCGCCAAGGTCGCAATACTCGTCGCTACCGCGTTGGCTGGCTTAGTTGCGTTGTTGGGCGGGAGGTTCCTGCTCACTGGACGAGAGCAGACCGAGGACGTGGCCAGGGCTAGTGCGAGCGACATCGAGTCTACAACGGAATATTGGACCGATAATCATGAGGCCGCGCATCCGGGCGCAAGCTAAGGGGCGGCCTGCATTACCTGATTCGGCCTGAGCAGCTCAGCTATGTATAGCTCGACATTTCCTTGAACTTCGGGGAGTAGATTGCGCATCGCCGTCGCCTCCACTGGCTGACTCACGCCATCAAGTCATATGGGCAAGATCGGTTCCTCCACGACTTCCCCTAATTCAATCAGTTTCCATCGCGACCGTGCAGTGGTCATGAAAAACACCTGCCGCATGTTGCCGGGCACAACGAACAACATTCGAGTTCTCCATAGGGACCTGCTAGGAGAAGCCAGCCGGAATGCCGGCGGTGTGCACAACCGGCAGCGCACTGCGGCGGAGCATGTTCTCCAATTGGGCGGTGAGACTAACGCCAACTCCGTTTAGGCGCATGAGTTGATCGAGAGCGGGGATTACACCATCGCCAGTGTCCATGCAAGAAGTTGCGAACGGTCGCACGCGCTATGACTCCGGCTAGGGTGATCCACCCGGCGAAACGCTGCTGACCGCCTGGACCTGCATGATCTAGCTCCCTGTTGCTCTTGACCGCATTGTCGTCACGTGATAGTCCTCAAATGGGCGTCAAGGGCAGCAAAGCACTCGCGTAAATCAGCTTCATGACACATCTTACGTCTTCTCAGAGACCGCGTTTGGACCACCTCATGGAGGACGAGATGAACTGGAAGTGCAGAACGGTACTGGGTTGGAGCATTCTGTTGGTGACCGTACTAGTGCTGTTTCCGCTGGAGACTGCGGCACAACGGACGCAGAAGCCGGTACTGCACGGCCGGCACTGGATGGCGATCACGGGCAAGCCACTAGGAGCAACGGCTGGAGCAATGATGTTTCAAATGGGTGGGAACGCAGTTGACGCGGCGTGCGCCATGCTGGGAGCCACCGCCACTATGTGGGATGTGCTCAGTTGGGGAGGTGAGAC
>JARRLJ010000435.1:0-3110 GCA_037387025.1 Gemmatimonadales bacterium | reverse complement strand
GATGTCATCAGAAATACGGATCGTTGCTCAGGCCGCTAACGGAGGAAACCGGTAGAGTCGAGATGTGGCGCGGTGGCCTAAGGTGCAGCCTATCTGTTTCCGCCCCTTTCGTCTGGCGGTGCCTCAGTAGCTGAACCATCACTCCGTTTCCACACCCCGCTCATCAAACCGGACATGCAGATTTCCCGCATCCGGCTTTCGGACAAGACCTCACGCCTTCGCCCACGGCACGTTGCGCTCCAAACAAGACAGACGAACGAGACCCAACGTCTCGTACAGGTACACGTCAGGATAAGCCGTGCCCCCACTGCGCCTGACCTTGTGCTTGTTACGCAACCACCGACGCAACCGCATCGTGGTGTAGCTGTCGATCGCACGATACGCTCGGCTAACGCTCCCTATCTCAAAGTAGTTCGCCCAGCCTCGCAGCATGCGGTTCAACCGGCTCACCAACACTGCGGTCTCCTGCCATACCATCGCTTCGGCGGTCAGCGCATGGATCTTTCCAACCATGCGCTTGATACTCTGCTTCGACGGTCGGTAGCCCAGACGAGCCTGACCCGTGCGCGGCGAGTACAGCCGCCCAAACGTGTAACCCAGAAAATCGAACGTCTCATCCGGTACCGTGCAGACACGTGTCTTCTCCTCGTTGACCGTGAGCTTAAGCCTGCCCATGATCGCGCGCAGGTGCTGCAAGGCCGCCTCGGCCTTGCCGCGCTCGCACAGGATCACCAGGTCATCGGCGTAAGTCACGATCCGACTGCCAAGAGTCTGCTCCAGCCCCCGCTGCTTCCACGCCAGCACAAACCGGCGCATGTAGAGATTTGCCAGCAGCGGTGAGATGGGCGCACCCTGCGGGATGCCGCAGCGGCTGTCTTCCATCCTCGTTTGTCGGTTTCCTCCACGGGGCATTCCAGCCACTGCTTGATCAGGTGCAACACGCACCGGTCAACGACGCGGCGCGCCACCGATTTCAGCAGTTCGGCATGGGGAATACTCCCGAAGTAGTCCGAGAGGTCGGCGTCAACGACGTCCGGGTGGCTGCGGAACAGCACCTCCTCCACCTCAACCACCGCCTGTTGGGCACTGCGCCCCGGGCGGTAGGCGTACTGCTCCGGTGGAAGATCGGCCTCAAAGATCGGCTCCACCACCAGCACCGCGGCTGTCATGCAGACCCGATCCCGCAGGGTCGGGATACCCAGCGGCCTGAGCTTACCATTGGCCTTGGGGATATAGACACGCCTGATTGGTTCCGGTCGATACCTCTCCTCTCTGAGCGCAAGCGCCAGTTCACCCAGCCACCGCTCTACCCCATACAGCTCGACGTCCGCGAAGTCCTGCTGGTCCACACCCGGTGCCCCCTTGTTGGCTCGGCACTGGGCGTAAGCATGCGACAGGATGTCTTCCCGGTAGAGCTTGTCGTACAGAGCATAAAAGCGGAAGCTCGGCTCTGCCTTCGCTTTCGCGTGTAACGCCCTCTGCAGTTTCCGAACACTTCCTGGAGTTGATAGGTTGCCCAATCTCCTGTCCTTCCCTACGTCCTGCGTCTGTCTTGAACTAAGGCCCCTTCCCTCCACCGGCATTACCCGGCTTCCTCGGTAACTACGGGCCTCTCCGCCACCCCACAGCGCCCGGCCTGTCCCTCACGGGCCTCCGGTCGGTCATCCTGCCACCACGCCATGGGGCTTCCCGTGTTGCGCGCGTCTCCCTTGTGTACATGCTGTCGCCACTACCCCGGCACAGCGTCTGGCTGCATCTTTCTCTCTCTTCGCCAGACGTATCAGCCTTCCCCGAAATGGCGGTCGGGTCGGCCTGTGCATCGACCTTTTCGAGGCTTGCTCAGCGTTCACTCACGTTACGGCCTCCACACTCGCTGGATCATCTAAAATGACCCGTTACATCAGAGGCTCCAGCCATTTCGTTACCTCCATGACTGCTCCGATTGCTTCCGGCTGGAGCGGTAGCCGGGTGGGTCTCTCACCCACTGGGAAAACGCCGCCTTTGCACGGCGCACGCCATTCCAGGCCGTTATTGTTCAGCCAGGGCCAGATCGGATTTCATGGGATTGTGGGAGAACTTTGTTTTCCACACGCGTGGGGTTAAATCCAGGGCCTGGCTTGCCGGATGTTCGCTGATCCGTTGCAGTACGTCGACCAGGTAGGTATAGGGGTCCACGCCCTGTAGCCGGCAGGTCACCAGCAGGCTCTGGATCAGGCCGATCCGTTCGGCACCGATCTCGGTCCAGGCAAACAGCCAGTTCTTCTTTCCGAGCGGGATCGGGCGCAGGCCCCTTTCCAGGTGGTTCGTGTCGATGGGTACATCCGGGTCCGATAAGAACACCTGCAAGCTCGCCTGCCGTGCCATGGCGTATTTCAAGGCCTTCGACAGCGGATTCGATGGCAGCAGGTCCGGGCGATGACACTGGTCGTCACACCAGCCCCAGAAGGCCCTGACCACCGGCTCGCTGTGTTCCGTCCGGTAGGCAAGCTTCTCCTTGCCCGCAAGCCGGCGCTCGCGGATCACTTGCTCGTGACGGTAGAGCGTGCCAATCAAGGCCAGCGCCTCGGCACTGGCGGCCGGTTCACTCTCCTGCGCGCGCTCAAAGCCACGACGACAATGACTCCAGCACTCGGCATGGGTCACCCGCTTATGACTCGCCGCATAGGCCGCATACGCCTCATACCCGTCGCTGAGCAAGGTCCCCGTATACTCACCGAGGAAACTTTCAACGTGATGATGCGCCCGTGATGGGGCATAGCGAAACACCATCTCGTCTCCTTCCCCGTACAGCGGCCAGAAGTATGCCTGGCGCATCTTGCCCTTCTTCTTCAGCCCCGCCTTGATCGGTGTCTCATCCATCGCCAGCACCCGACTTTGCAGCAGATGCCGATATTGCGCATCGACAATGGGCTCGAGCAGGTCGATGGCCCGCCCGGCCCAGGTCGTCAAACTGCTGCGGCTGAGCTGGATACCCGCCTGCCGCAGTCGCTGATGCTGGCGATTAAACGGTAGGTGATAGCAGAACTTGTCAACCAGCATCCCGGCCAGAAAGCTCTCGTCCACCGCGCTTTTATCCAGCACGTTCCCCGGGGCCGGCGTCGTCAGGATCG
>JARRLJ010000434.1:0-4546 GCA_037387025.1 Gemmatimonadales bacterium | reverse complement strand
CGCGATCTGGTCGACCCCCAACTCGACGAGCAGGGCGGTGAACCGGGAAATACCACGCCACGACCAAAAGGCGCTGCCCCGATCATGCAGGACGCATTCAGGCTTGCCGTGGCGCTCTACGGCCTGCTCGAAGGTCGCAATGACGAAATCTGAGCGCTCAGCATCGTCGGTGCCATGGCCCACCACGAATCGACTGTGATCATCGATGAGGATCAGCGTGTGAACGTTGGTTCGATTGATCCATCTGTGAACGTAGTCCAGATGCCAAATATGGTTTGGCCGTGCGGCTTCAAAGCGCTCGTCGTGCTCTTGACGCTTGACCTTCGGGGGCCTATATCCTGCCTCCTGCATCACCCTGCGGGTGGTTTGCACCGAGACTTTGACATTCTTGCGCCGCAGTTGGTTTCGGATCTGGCTGGGCCCAAGTCCTGGATGGCGTCGCCATTCATCAAGGATCTCCTTGTCTCGCAGTGCCTCGACCTCCTTGGGATCTGGTCCGCTCGTCGGTGCATCGCCCTTGCCCTGCGCGGCGAGGTCGAGTTGGCGCTGCCACTGATAGATACTGAAGCGGCTGACATTGAACTCACGATGCGCTACCGTGACGCCCCGCTCAGCGGCGACCTCAAGGATCTGGGCCCTTTGAGACGGCGTGTAGGTCTTGGCTACCTTGGTATTGCCCCCCCGTTGCGAGACCCCCTGTGATGCTCCCGGATCATGTTGCACGGGCGCCGAGGCACCGTTGCCCTGCCCCGGCGCGGCCACGGCGTCCTGCCCCCCAACCAATGATTGGGGGCCTTCCCCGTCCTGCACGGGCGTGGTCGCCGACTCCTCCTTCCCCGTCGCTTGCTTCGCGCCGTTGCTGCAGTGGTCTTCGGGAACCTTGTCCTCGGTAGTTGACCACACGGATCTGCGCCATCCGTTTAGCGTTGATGTCGGCACTGAGTGCTTTACCGCCGCCGCCTTGACCCCGATCTCGTCCGCATCCCTGACTGCTTGCCTGCGTTGCCTCGCTGTGTACTTGCGATATCTGCCGCGCCTGACGGCTCTCCGCGTGTTTTCGTCGTCCATACTGATCGCCATCCTCTCCGAGAGTCTACCCCGGACGGTAGGGTCGAGGGCTGGCGCGGTACTCCGTAGGTCCCTCCCTTGGCTGTGTCCGAGGTTTCCCCCTTCGTGCCCGTTTAGGGTAGACCGTGAGCCCGTTTCCAGCCCCCGCCACATCAAACGCAGCATGCGGATTTCCCGCACTACGCTTACCTGCACACTTCGCGTCGCGGCTATTGCCTATCTCGCTGGAGCCGCTTTCACCGACGGCTGATAGCGACACACGCGGTACTCACCAAAGAGCCCAAGTGTGTCGTAGAGCCACCGCCTACTCCACCTCTTCCAGCCGAAGCCTTTGCGCTGGCGAGCTCTGCCCAAGTGCCGCCGTATCTTCTTTTCTACCCAGTCTTGGATGAACGAAAAGCACCGGCTCGAGTGACCTGTCGCGAAGTACCGGACCCAGCCTCTTAGGATTGGATTGATCGTCGCGATCAACTGTCCTACCGGGCGCGACCGGAAGCACCGGAAGATATCCTTGAGTTTTCGTAGAAGCGCCGTGCGCTTCTTACGTTGCGGTGTCCGCAACGGCATCCACCGCCCCGCGCGAGTGCGAACGCGACGAAACTCAAACCCGAGGAACCCGAAACTTCCACTTCTCGCTAGATCAACGACCCTCGTTTTCTCTTCGTTAACCTCGACGTGCAGCTTGGCCAGCTCCTGCCGAATCCGCTTCGCCAGCGCCTCCCGAAGCCACCGCTTCCGCGGGTGCCAGTCCACAAGGACGACCAGATCGTCGGCAAATCTCGCATACTCGATCGCCGTCCACCGGCCTTCACGGGTGACCTCCTTGGCCTTCTCCAGCATCTTGTCTACCTCGTTGAGATAGATATTGCTGATCAAAGGAGAGATCACACCCCCCTGAGGAACTCCACGCTTCCCAGTCGCTTTCAGCATCATCTTGAGCAGGCGCATCACCTCATCATCATTGACCCTCGTGGCCACCTTCTCCAATACGATATGATGTCGTACTGTATCGAAATAGGCACGAAGGTCGAGATCGATGACGTAGGTTTTGCCCTGGATGATGGCGTCTGAGACACGCTGCACCGCTTCTTGCGGGCTCTTCTTCGGACGATAGCCAAACGAGCCCGGCTGGAAGTCGGCCTCGAAGATCGGCTCCAGGATGAGCTTGAGCGCACCCTGAACCACTCGGTCGCGGATCGTGGGAATCGAGAGGGTGCGAACCTTGCCGCCGTCTCCTTTCGGGATCTCCACTTTCCTCACTCGCGCGGGTTTGTATATCCGTTCGCAAAGCTCCTTTCGGAGCTGCTCGATGAACTTTTGTACTCCTTGCGCCTCAATAGCCTCGAAGGTCACCCCGTCAATGCCCGGAGCGCCATTGTTCATCTTGGCCAGTGTATAGGCCGCTCGGAGCGTGTCCATCTTGCACACGTGGACATACAGGCCCCAAAAGCGCCAAGACGTTTCAGCCTTCGCCTTGACGTATATCTTTCTCCTCAGGTCTTGCAGCTCAATGGGCGGTTTTGTCATCTCACCCCTGCCTTCCGTGTTGTCGAAAGAGTCATGTACAGCAGGGCCCCTATGCTCCATGGGCGTTACCCCACTTCACAGCACCTACGGGCCCAGCCGCCACCGTCTCGTCTTCGGCCGATTTCCCGGCGGTAACCGGTTATACGGCCTACCTTGCTCCGCCGATTTCTCGGTGGGACGAGGACGGTTTCTCCAGTTTCTTGGCGTTTCCTTGCCACCGTGCTGCCCCTGCTACCCCGCCGGAGTGGACGATCGCATCAGTCAGCCTGCGCTCGGCCATGCTGTCTTCGCCAGAGACTAAAGGGCTCGACCTCCGGGTTCTATTCCGCTTCAGGTCATTGGTTTCCCGCCTTCCTGCCATCCAAGTTACGAGGCCTCTGACTTTTGCCTCGGTGGGTTTGACCCCCACTGAAAACGCCAGCCTTTGCTGGACGCACTAGTCCGCGAAAATCCCATCCGCGACGACTTCCTCGCTAGCCGAGTCACGTTTGGAGCGTCAGGTTTTCGTTGGTCCACCGCCCACGACCGATCATGGGGCGTACAGACAGCAGGATCCCCTCACCCAACGGCGGTCGCGCGCACAGTATCGCCCTGAGCGAGACCGACCACTGCTGAGTATCACTACTCCCGGCAGCTCAAGCCGCGCGGCGGTAGTCGTGGTGTAGGCCACCTAGGACGGGGAGCGCCACGACCTCGCCCTCGTCGCGCGGAGGCTCGCTCAGGTCGGCGCACGGCTCTGGGATCGCGTGCGTCCCTTGATTTGGTCGCCCTGCGTTGTAGTAGCTCACGTAGCGTTTGACCACCCGACGCACATGGTCCACGTTCAAGAAGATGAAATGGTTGAGCGCCTCGGTCCGTAGGGTTCTGACGAAACGCTCACACCGGGCATTGGCCTGGGGCGCAGCGTACGGCGTAGGGATGCCCTCTATGCCAAGCGTCTCGTCCAGCCACCTGTCGAGGTGGCAACGGTAGTTCTTGTCGCAGCTTGGCTTCGTTGTGCCACACTGTCCGAAGATGCCGTCGTTGTCGTGGATGAGCCAACGGGGCTTTTCTCCCCACGGCGTGGCTTCTCGGATCTGTTGCTTCACCCAACCGAGGCTGGGCCTGGTGGCTGCGTTGACATGGACTATCCTGCGAGAACCAAGCTCCATGACAATGAAGATGTAGACCACCTTGAACAGAGCCGTATGCTGAGTCGCAAGGTCGATTGCGAACATCTCAGACCCGTGATTGGTGACGAAGGTGAGCCATTGCTGACTCTTCGCTGCCGGGGTGAGCCGCCTGACCATGTACTTGCGAATGGTGCTCGTGGAATGCTTGACGCCGAGCTTCAGCTCGAGTTCGTGGGCAATCTTGTCTTCACCCCATTCGGGGTGATCCTTGGAGATTCGCTGGATGAGCGCGATGTGGTTCGCTGGGATTGATGGCCGTCCTGGCCGCCGTTGTTGCCGCGACTTGAACGTCCAGAGCTTTGCCCATCCCAAGCCGTGCCATCGGATCACGGTGGCGGGCTGCAGCGTCGCCAATGCCTACCGCCACCGTGGCCAGAACTTGGACAGGCAGGCCCAGAGCCACCTATCTTGCGGCCTGAGCACCGGCCGCACCCCTTGCCTCTTGAGCGTTGCCAGCTGCTGCCGCAAGGCGGCATTCTCGATGGCCAAGTCGCTGAGGTGCCGGGCGCCGAGGGCCACGGCGCGCACAGCGTCCCGCAAAAAACGGAGCAGTACCATGGGGGATTGTACACTTGGGCTCTCTTGGCGGTTGGGGTGGGGCTCCTTGGCGCCCCAGGTGTGAGGTTGCAAGGTGCTGATATTGCTTGCAGATGGTATTTCCGCGGACTAGTGCGTCCAGCAAAGGCTGGCGTTTTCAGTGGGGGTCAAACCCACCGAGGCAAAAGTCAGAGGCCTCGTAACTTGGATGGCAGGAAGGCGGGAAACCAATGACCTGAAGC
>JARRLJ010000433.1:0-3122 GCA_037387025.1 Gemmatimonadales bacterium | reverse complement strand
GTCAAGATCGACAGGGAGTCCAAGTTGCTGTGGAGATTCGAGGCGCGCGCTCACCACGACGTTGCCGTCGACTATAACGGAGACATCTTCCTGCTTGTGCAGGTCCCCGTACATGCGCCGGGGATCCACGCCACCGCAGACGTTCTGGACGAGCGGATCACGATCCTGACCAGCGATGGCATCGAGCGTGCCGAGATCTCGCTGCTGGATGTCATCCGCCATTCGCCTTATGCCTTCTTGCTGCCTACGGCCATGGAGCTGGACCAGGAAGATGTCGACCAACTGGACCTGCTCCACGCTAACCATCTGGAGGTCCTCGACGGCTCCCTCGACGACATATCTCCGCTCTTCCGGCGTGGAAACATTCTCGTGTCCCTCAAGCACCTCAACGTGATCATGATCCTGGATAGCGACACGCACCAGATTGTCTGGCTTTGGGGACCCAACAACCTGGCACTTCAGCACCACCCAGTGCTGTTGTATTACGGCCACATCCTTGTGTTCGACAACGGAACCGAGCGTTCCCGGGTTCTTGAGATCGATGTGCCGACGCGGGTGGTCACCTGGCACTACGAGAGTGACGACTTGTTCTCGAGCTGGGGTGGAGCAAACCAGCGACTCGAAAACGGCAACACCCTCATTACGAACACGGCTATGGGTTACGCGTACGAGGTCACGCCGGGCGGAGAGGTCGTGTGGAGCTTTAAGAATCCGGAGTTCGACGACGAGGGCCGTCTCAACATTTGGCAGATGGCGCGGTATTCGCGCGAGCAGCTTTCTTTCCTCCGAGATACCGGATGGCGTTGAGCACCGCAGCTACGTGTATGGAGAGTTCGCCCCCTCCCTGGACGTTCGACTCAGCCCCGGCACCCTTCTAGCCTTACTATGCAGCCACCGTCGTCGATCCCCGCCAGTGTCCCACGCCTTGCCTTGATCACACTACTGGCCGCATGTACGGCCTCCTTGCTTTTGTTGACGTCGCCGGATGAAGTCTTGCAAGCCAGGCTGTTGTTGGTTGATCTTGATCGCACGGTGCGGCCGGTAGGAAGTAGCGGATTGCTCTTGGCGCGCGCAGCCTTCGCTTCGTTTGTTCTGCTTGGCGGAGGTATCCTGACCTGCTTGTTTGCGCGACCGGAGGCGTTCGCCGGGGTCGGCGCGACAATCCGCGGCGATGCCCTACGACTCGGCAAGCAAGTGGGGAACGAACTCCGCTGCTGGTTCAGTCAAAGCTCAAACACAGACCGCACGGTGCTCCTGGCGATTACACTCTTCGGAGTGCTACTGCGCCTGCAATTTCTTCCTCAACCGATGGGATACGACGAGTCTACCTCGTTCGTGTACTTCATATCGCGGAGCTTTCTGGACATAGCGTCCGACTATTCAATCCCGAACAATCACGTTTTTCACAGCCTCCTCGCCCGAGCGAGTTTCTCGGCCCTCGGGCAAACTCCCGCGGCGCTCAGGATACCGGCATTTCTTGCCGGCGTAACGCTGATTCCGGCCACCTACTGGATAGCCCGCCGACTGTACGACGGCCGGACCGCCCTCCTAGCTGCCGGTTTTGTGAGTGTCGCCCCCGCAATCGTGGAATTCTCTACGCAAGCTCGTGGCTATACGATCGTGACACTATGCTTCGTGGTGGCGTTGCTGTGTGCGTCGTATTTGGCCCAGGACAGATTCATTGTCGCCTGGGTGGTCTTCGCGACTGCCCTTGTGGTGTCCTTGTATACGACACCTGCATCCGCACTGGGCTGTGCAGCAGCTGTGATCTGGATCATGGCCGTGGCACACAGCCGGCGAAGACCAGCTCTGTACGTCGAGTTGTCGATTGTACTCTCCGTAGTTGCTGCTGCTACGCTCGCTCTTTACCTGCCCATTCTGGTCCGGAGTGGCCTGAGAAGTCTCATCGACAATCCGTACGTCCAGGGAATCTCGCTATCGCAGTGGGATAAGCAGAGTGTGAGGACAGTGCGATCCCTGGCGAGCTGCTGGACTGGAGCTCTAGATATGCCTGCCTCTGCTATCCTCTGGCTAGGCGGAGCCGTCGCCCTCATTCCCTCGCGAATCACAAAAGCACGCGCGAGCTGGTCGCTGTTGCTGAGCATCGCCGCCGCCATTGCGTTGATCTTTATCACGCGTAGGATAGTGCCGTGGCCTCGCGTGCTGACCTTTGCGTTTCCCGCGGCCGCGATGCTCTCTGCTCATGGCTTGGCGACAATCTATGGCCGACTAGGACGGGGAGGTTCGAGTCGCATATTGTGGGCGGTGTTGGTTCTCTTGGCATGCCTCATCTGGGGCGGAGCGCGCATCAGCGACGGTGGTTCGGTCTGGCTGCAAGGGCGAAGCAAGCTAACTGGCTATGAAGGCATCAACAGCTGTGCGGAAGGGTACTTCGCCGACGCAGAGCCCATCGTGCAACGCCTACATGACGACCTCGACAAGGGCGCAGTCGTCTACGCTGACGTCTATTCCGGGATCGTGGAGCCGCTTCAATACTACTTACTAGACGCCGGTTTCTCCCCCCTTCTCGCACAGCCATACAGACCATGGTGCCCTCTAGAACAGCTTTCTCAGCGCGAGGAAGCCTATTTCGTGGTGAAGCTGCCAGTTGAGAACGGGATGGACTCAACCGGTTTCTCTTCTCTGCTCGGGCTGGAAGAGGAAGCCTACGATGTATCATTGTCGAAGCCCCAGCTGATCGCAAAATTCGTCACATCGGATATCTATCGCATCGAAAGCAGGCATCGGCATGTAGGGCAAACTGACAGGATCCCCCTCTCGATAACGTATCCGGACAATACCATCCAGACGTGTCCATAGAGTTCGATCAATAGCGATGAGACACGTCCTAGGCAGTTTGGCCGCGCTCTCCCTGATGGTGTTCCCAGGCAGCTGGATTTCATGTCTCCTACTAGGCGGGGGATACGGCTGGTGGCCGCGGCTTCTGATTGGGGCTACGCTTTCGCCCCTGGTGCTAGTGGCACAATTCTACGCTTTGCGACTCGCCGGCATCCCGTTTCAGATAGTCGTGTACGGTCTGTTAGCTGTGAACGCACCCGTTCTGTTGCTCCTCATCAAGCAGTTCAAGCGGAGCACGGCATGGAACCGCCGGAAAGTTCTCA
>JARRLJ010000432.1:0-5034 GCA_037387025.1 Gemmatimonadales bacterium | reverse complement strand
CCTTGGCCGTTTCGATCAGTCTATAAAGTCGTGCACTGGCGTCGGCACCGCCCTAGGTATCGGAGAGTCGAGTCAGCCGAGGGGAATCTCACCTCTCAGCTGCCCACAGAATCCGCAAGGTGGTGCAACGTCGGAGTCAAGTGCCGAGCCATCCGGTTATCCTTTCGAAAGCGAAATTGGCGATTTGCAGACAAGAGGAACCAAGATGGCTCAGCGTGATGAGAATAGATCGATTGACGACGCAGTGGAACTGCTGAAGGAAAATGGCTTCGAGTAGGGCATTGATCTTATCAGGCTGTCACCACTACGACACCACACGCGAGCGACGGCTTGATGACACAGGCTTGCGGCGTAGACTTCGAAACCTCGCGGCAGGCTGACATTCAAACAATCGCGGATCGGCTCGACGTCGGTACGGTCGTGAACGGCAGCATTCGGCGCGCCGGCGATCGAATCAACGTGGTGGTCCAATGGATTCAGGTCGACAACGAACGTCAGCTCTGGTCGGCGCGCTACCAGCGAACGCTGGATGACGTGTTCGACGTTCAGCAAGAGATCGCGGTCGGCATTGCGGAAGCGATTCGAAAGGAGCTGGATAACCACGACACGGTGGCCGCCATGTCGAGGCAGCGCTACCAGACTACCGATGTACGCGCGTGGGAGCCTTTCAGGCGCGGACTCGCCCTCGTGTTGACGACCTTGCCGGGCCCAATAGCGAAAGGGCGCGCCCTGCTCCAGGAAGCGCTGCTGCGCGACCCGGACTACATCGCAGCCCGGGCCGCGCTCGCGTGGAGCGATATCGATGACCCGCAAGCGAGGGTCGAAGGCGCGCGAGACGTCCTGGCGCTCGAGCCCGCGAATCTGCTTGCCTCGTGGGTTTTGATAGAGGACAGCTTGACGTTCTGGGACTTCGCGACGGCCGCACACCTGGTGGAGCAAGCCCTGGCCGCACATCCGCATGCGGGAATGCCGCTGACCGCGGTTGCACACCACGTCTACGCTGGAACGGGCGCACTCCAGTTCCGACCCGATTAGGACCTTCGCTGTTTCAGGGATCTGATATAGCCTTCGACCACTTATTGGAGAGGAGGCTGTGATGGATCTCATGTCTATCGCCCAACTGTTGGGCAACGTTGGGGAGTTTTTCGGCTCAATCGCGGTGCTTGTGACGCTCGCTTACCTGACGATTCAGGTTCGCCAAAACAGCAACAGCATCAATTCCTCAAACTACTTCAACGCCGCGACCAGCTACAACACTATAAATGCGCTATCTATCAGCGATGATGAGACATCTCGCCTAATGATCAAGGGCACCAACACGCCGGAGCAGCTTACCGAAGATGAGAGTGCGAGATACTTCCTACTTCTGCGCGCCTACAACAACAACTTTATGGCTGTTTGGTGGAGTCACCAGAACGGCACGTTTCCCGACGAGCAGTTTCGAGTCTACGAGAGAAACTTCATACAGTTGGTTGCATCGCCAGGTGGGCGAACGTTGCTACCAACGCTTAGTTACGATTATCCGGAGTACGCGGACTATCTGGAAAAGCGCGCAGCAGAACGAGGGAATACGCGTTGGTTTAGAGATCGAGGTTACGACACCGTAGACTAGGCTCCGGCTAGTGATCGCGCCAAGGCGCACTTCTGACCGGGCCTTGCCGGTTTCAACGGGGTTCCGGCGCGTCCGGGTAGGGCGCATTCCTGCCCCTCGGAGCGCCGGACAGATGCTCAGGGGACCGGCCCGGGACTTCGACCAATCACCGAGCCGTGAGTAGCTAGCCTTTCACCTCAACGAGGATTTCCCGATAGCGATTTGCCCCTATGTTCTTCGCGTTGTGAGTCGCCGGAGCGCGCAAATCACCCAGGACTACTTCGCCATTCTCGACGGGCACCCAGTATGTCTCTCCTTCATTGAGGTCGAGTGAACCTGCGGAGTTTCCGTCCGCATCCGTTGCTTCCAGCGTAGAGCCTTCCAGAACCTGAATGATGTAGGAATGCTCGTGCGTATGGACACCCGTGCTTTCGCCGGGCTCCAGCACCATTTCCCAGACGGTGACCTTTTCGTTATCAAGCAGTTTAGTAGTTGCCACGTCGGCCATGTTTACCTCTCCCGGTCAGTCACGATGGAACGCTAGAGCAGATGTGCGTGCAAGGTCAATCGCGAAGTCACGGAATTCTAGCGAAGCAAATGGCGAGTTCTGGCCGGGAATGCTCGTTTCCAAGACCGTCTGGGCGTGTCCGTTGTTGAGCGCATTCCTGCCTCATGCGACGCACAACGGGATGGCGATAGCCGACCCGAAGCCGACGTTCCCATATGGTGACGTTTACGCCTGTGGAACCTGCTCCCCCTTGTGTAGCTCAGCAACAACGTTCTGAAAAACAAAACGATCTGAACCGGGAAGAATTTTCGTTTCAACGTATTCAACGAACGCTGGATGAAACACATGTTGGCCAGTAGCCACAGTAGCCCAATATTTACCGAAGCGTTCGCTGGTTATGAACGGGATCAACGAATTGAAGAATGCTTGAGCATCTTCTTCCGCAATGTTCCCCTGTCTAAGTTGAAAATGCAGGTTTTCATATCTTCGAATAACACCCGTAAACAAGACACTTTCGTCGAATTCTTCATCGCCCATCTCACCCACCAGTCTAAAGCAGGTGTCAGCCAGCGCTTCCGCGACCAACTGATAAGTGGAAGCCTGAACGCTTTTGGTGTTCTGGTGTACCTGAACGGCTAAATAGATGAGTGTGACCACAACAGCAATTGCCCCTATTATTTCGCCAATCGCTCCAACAGCTTCCCAGTTCATCCTCTAAAACCCCATGGCACATAACACTGCTTACACGAGCTTTGGGGCCCGTATAAACCGAGATCAGTTAGATTCGAGCTCCATTCACCTTTCCTATCAAGCCGTTCGCCCACACTACATTAGCGCATGAATTCCGGCAAAGCTGACTGGGATACGGTAGCCAAGAAATGAGTGTGAATGTCTCAAGTTGGCCGGACACAGAACGTTCAGCAGTCGAAGCCGAGACTCTACACTAACTAGATGAGCGTCTGTACTTGGCCGAGCCTGTGTGAAAACTCTGCCTGGAAAGTAAAATAGTGCTTTCCATCGGCAAGGGATGTTGATGAGCGGATTTATCGAGGGAGAGAACCGCCAACAGTCCACCTTGTTTCCCGAACGAATCGATGACTACGTCGGCGAAGACAGCCCGGTCAGAGTCGTCGATGTGTTCATCGACAAGCTCGACATCTCAGGGCTCGGCTTCAAGGCCGAGGCGGCGAGCACGGGTCGACCGGGCTATCACCCGCGACTCATGCTGAAGATCTACGTGTATGGGTATCTGACACTCCTCACGGCGCCTGGAACGGGAAGCCCAACGCAATGTGGAGCTGATGTGGTTGACGGGAAGACTGGCGCCGGACTTCAAGACCATCGCGGATTTTAGGAAGGACAACGGCGCAGCGATCCGGCTGGTGTGCCGGGAGTTCGTGATGCTGTGCAAGAAGTTGAACTTGCTGAGTGATGCGCTGCTGGCGATCGATGGGAGCAAGTTCAAGGCGGTGAACAACCGGGACAAGAACTTTACCAAAGCGAAGCTCAAGCGGCGCCTGGCGGCGGTTGAGGAGAGCATCGAACGCTATCTGATCGAGCTGGATGCGGCGGATGCGACGGCGCCGCCCGAGGAGAGCCAGTCGCTAAAAGAGAAGATCGCGGCCTTAGAAGAGGAGATGATCCGGCTAAAAAAGCTCGAAGTCCGGATGCTTGAGGCGCCGGACCAGCAACTGTCTCTCACCGATCCCGATGCCCGCTCCATGAAGAGCCGAGGCGCCGGCATGGTGGGCTATAACGTGCAGACGGCGGTGGATACCAGCCATCATCTGGTTGTGGCCCATGAGGTGACCAATACCCCGGTTGATCGGCAGCTTTTGCACCACATGGCCAAGCAGGCGAAGGCGGTTTTGGCTCCCGATCCCGAGGAGACGCTGTCGGTGGTTGCGGACAAGGGTTACTACCGCGGTGAGGAGCTCTTAGCCTGTGAGCGAGACAACATCATCCCCTATGTTGCCAAGGCGGATACGGCCGGCAAGCGGGCCAAGGGCGAGTTTCCACGGAGTGCGTTTACCTACATCCCCCAAGACGATGAATACGAGTGTCCGGCGGGGCAACGGTTGATCCATCGGTTTACTCGAGAAGAGTCCGGTAAGCAGATGCATCGTTACTGGGCATCCGCGTGTCCGAACTGCTCGATCCGATCATGGTGTACCTCGGCTGATTATCGCCGGGTGAGTCGCTGGGAGGTAATCTCGGCTGATTATCGCCGGGTGAGTCGCTGGGAGCATGAGGAGGTAATCGAGGCGACGGAGGCCAGGGTCAAACAACATCCGGAGATCATGCGGGCCCGTCGAGAGGTAGCGGAACACCCCTTTGGCACGTTCAAGGCATGGATGGGGTCGAACGGCCTCTTAACGAGGACGGTGGATCGAGTGAGTACCGAGATGGGGCTGCATACGCTGGCCTACAACATGAAGCGGGCGATCAACCTGGTTGGGATGAAAACGATCCTCGAGGCGATCTGAGGAGATCGTTCGTCTTAAGAAAATCGACCACGCCTCGGCGAATCTGACATCCGGATCGATCCCGCAACCGATCCGGACCCTCCTCAAGCCTTCAATCCGTGAGTTCTCACACAGCCTCGGCCGGGAATGCCTGTTTCCCGGAGCCTTCGGCGACGTCCGGGTTGGAGCGGTTTCCTGCCTCGTGCAGTGCACAATGGATTGGCGAGGTCCGACCCCTTAAGGACATAGACCAATGCGCTTACTCCGGTTTTTCGGTGTTGCCGAGCGACCTGGATCTGTGTTTCATTTTAAAACGGTAACTCGCTTAATCATCACGCAACGGGAAGCGTGTTTTGGTCTTAGCCACGACGGCTGAACTAAGTTCCAGGGGGGGACATGAGACATCAACTTTCTGTTTTTGCTTTTTTCATCACATTACTCTTTGGCATGGACGTCTCGGCCGCAGACGA
>JARRLJ010000431.1:6609-7072 GCA_037387025.1 Gemmatimonadales bacterium | reverse complement strand
GCCGACAGGGCAAACGCCTTCTCACTGCCGAGCGCCTTCTGCATCTTGGAGCGAACGAACTCCTGCCACCTACGCAGCTCTATCTTGGACACCAGCCAGTACGAGACCCAGAACAGCACGCCGGCCGCCACGAGCATTGTGATCCCTTCGATCGCCTCTTGATGCTGCCTTGCACCGCGGAACAATGTTGAGAAGCCGACTGCCGTCAGTGCACTCGCGGCGAGAGCGGCTGCCACACCCCATCCTATGTCACCCTTCCGCTCCGGCGCGCCTGCTTTAGCCAAGAAGGCCACCAGGGCCCCGATGATGAGAATCGCTTCGAGACCTTCCCGCAGCATTATCACCAACGATTGACTGAACAGAGAAGCTGCCGAGGACGTCTGATGCAGAATCGCAAGGGCGCCATCGAGTGATTCGTCCACCTCGACGCGCGCCTCCAGCACGTCGGCCCATGGGCCGCCGG
>JARRLJ010000431.1:0-6599 GCA_037387025.1 Gemmatimonadales bacterium | reverse complement strand
CAATTCACCCCTCAATTGTGTGAAGGCTTGCTCGACTCTTGCAGCTGCCCGACCGTCGCGAGCCCGGACCGTCGTTTCGATCTCCTCGAACACGAGGTATGCATCCAGTACTCTCGTCGCGGCCGCCTGCCGCGCTCCGGTTCCAGCCTCGTCGATGACCGACGCGACCACTTCCTTGGCCCGCGCTACAACGCGTGCGGCTGCAACCGCACTGTTGCCTCCGAGGTTCTCAATGGAACCGGCGGCGCGGGCGTAGGCGATCGCCGGTGTCGGGACTTGCTCCGGTCGCACTCCATTGACCCGTGCCGCGACGACACCAGCGAGTGAATCGTCACTTAGCAACGAGGTGAATTCGAAGTCGCTAACCACTAGCTCGCAATCGCCACAGAGTCGGCCTAACTCCGTCGCTCCCTCTTGAACCTGTCGACGTGAATAGCGCAGCAGCGACGAGTAAAGGGCCAGTGCCCAACGATCGTCCAGTCCGTACTGCTCGTTGAACGCAGGCATCGCCGTCCCAGCCACGCCTACATTCAGCTTGCGAAAAAAGTCGACTGGGCTGCTCGACCGGAGTACAGCGGTGTTCGTCAGATCTGCCGGTGGGGGGTCTAGGCTCACCGCCAAGCTCCCGTCACCAACGCCAGTCGCACCGTGGCACTGTTGGCAGCTTTCAGCGTAGAGCGCCTCTCCTCTCGCAAGTGAAGGAGGTCCATCTGGCATCGGATCGAGGATCACTCCTAAGGTCTGCTCGAGTGATTCCCGCAGGCCCGTCAGGTGCTGGCGCAGGTCCGCCAGAGGCCGTAATGCCGTGACTCCGGCTGCCAGATCGTTGAGGAAAGGGAGTGCAGCCTCACGGGCAGCCGTGGGAAGCTGATCAGCAGCGCGGCGCGCTTCTTCGATGAACAATCTGGCCTCGCGCAACTCATCTTCACTGATAACACGGCCGTCGACTACTCCAACGTCGTACTCGTCCAGCGCGATAGTTGCCACATCGGCTATGCGACGGGCTGTCGGCCCGGAGTCGCCCTGGGCAATCAACCGCGGGGGAGACACAGCCACGAATAGCAGTATGATACAGGATCGAATTCTGCGGCGCATGAGTTGGGATGTGGTCCGTTCTTGAAGAATCGAGCCGCGCAATCTAGGAGCCCGGCAGCCCGATTTCAACTGAGCTAACGAACCAGAATCACGATCGCCGCGGCGTGGGTATCGGCATGGGTGAGCGAAAGCAGGGCCCCCGATATACGCAGTTCCTCGGCGCTTTCTTTGGCCCGGCCGTGAAATACGATCGATGGTCGGCCCTTGCCATCCCGCCTGACCTCGACGTCCTGCCACCAGAACGGTCGCTGGGTCCCGCCTTGGGAAAGAGCTTTGTAGGCAGCCTCTTTCGCAGCCACCCGGGCCGCTATGTGCCTCGCCGGGTGTGCCATTCTTAGGCAGTAGTCTCTCTCTCCATCGGTCAACAGCCGGTCGAGTGCCTTCTCACCGAACCGCTCGAGTAACTGGTTGACCCTGGCGACATCGACCAGATCCAGTCCCAACGCCAATACAGTCACGTGCCGAACACCGCCTGCCAGATCCGCACCATCCAGGCCGGTGGATCCAGGTAGCCACCGAAGATGAGACCCAGCCAGACGGCGACCCCCATGGCGACGATCCCGACGGTGTACACCGGCCAAAGCGGCTTCCGCCAGGCGGCCACTCGATCCGCCGCCCCCATCCAACGTTCGCCTTCCTTGTCGACGGCTTGTTCCAAGGCGAGCCAGGCAGCTTCCAAGCGCCTTGCAGCCAGTTTCAGGCCTCCCTGCCACCGCTCCACCGCATCTCGCTCCAAGCCCGTTGCTTCCACAGCCTTAGCAGCGTCCCGCTCAAGCGCATCGAGCGCCGGAATGAGATTGGCTCCTGCCGAACCAAGCCTGGCAATGAGAGCACTCTGGTCAGAGTCCACGACTGCCAGTTTCGCCCGTCGTCTCCGGCTCATTCCAACGGCTTGTGCCTCCGCTTCCAGGTGCCTAGCAACGCGATCCACGAGTACCTCGGCAATACCGCCAACCGCTTCATCCCAGGCCTCTTGCCAAGCCCCACGGCCAACCGCCTCAAGGGCTGATGCGCGTTCCTCGCTTGCCGCCAGCCTCCGTGCTTGGCACGTGCTGTCGATGATCCTCGTGGCAAGTTGGTAGCGGAAGGAATCGAGCGGAATCCAGCCGGCCCGCCGTTCGGTACCAGAGACCAGCTTGCCCAGCGACGGACCAAGCTCAGGTACCCGAAGCGGCAGCAGCAACTTCGGGTTACTCATGCGAAAATCGCTGTCTCCACCGCGTTGGTGTCAGTAAGGTCCGGAAACACGGCGTAGGCCCCGCTGGCTGCGAGTTCCGCCACGGAGAACGGGCCGGTCGCTACGGCAATGGCTCGGGCACCTATGCTCCGTCCGCAGGACACGTCCGCGGGAGTGTCTCCAATTATCACGACTTCATCGCCGCGTGGCACATGGCCCATGAACGGAGCAGAACGCTCAGCAGCAATCGGAGGGAGGCCTGAACGTTCCAGCGCATCCGAACCGAACGCACCAACTTGGAACCGATCGGGATCGATACCGACCGCGGCCAATTTGAGACGGGCACCAACCGGGATGTTCCCAGTCAGTAATCCCACCACCGCATCTGTCCGCGCATGCAGCCGGTCCAGTAGTTCCGCCACTCCGTCGAACACGCGTAGTTTCCGATGCGGCAACTTCAGCTCGACGGACAGCAACTCGGCGTATCGGTTACATACACGGGTGGCATGCTCTTCGCTGCCTGCATGAGGATGCTCGGCAGCGGCGAGCAAGTCCCGCACTATCTGCGTGTCAGTCTTGCCGGCAAAGGCAAAGTCGTCGATCGGCCCAGCGGTCCCCATTTCTTCAATGAGCGCCTGTCGGATCGCCGAGCGACCCGCACCGTCGGTCCACAGAACGCCGAGATTGAGATCGTCCGAATCATAACGGGGTGGCTCAGCATAAACCGCATCTACCCTCCCAAGCCCGGCACCTGCGCAGTCCCCACGGCCAATCGCACGGCCCTTTCAATCGCCATAGCTGTGACCTGCTGAGCCAGCACTTCAACCGACAGTGCCGTTGTGGGCTCGGCTCCTCCTACGGATACCGCGAATACTACATCTCCATCGTACATGGTACCAACGGGAGTGATTCGCTGTCCCAGCGCGTCGGCCGTCATACGGGCAACCGACCTCAACTCTTGTCGGCTGAGATCGGCATTGGTCGCTACCACAGCGAGCGTCGTGTTGGACCGCTGCTCGGCGAAAGCACCGCCCGGCTTGCCTCCGTCGGCGAGATATTCGCGCGCGTCCACAAACCGACTGCCGCTGCGAGCACCAGCCAGTATCTCTCCGGAGCCATCCCGCACGTCACCGAACGCATTTACCACTGCCAGGCTGCCTACCACCAAATCACCACGCGTCTCCGCCCACGTACCGACCCCGCTCTTCATCGCCCCGAGGTAACCCAGCGCTTTGCCAACTGTAGCACCGGTCCCAGCACCCACGGCTCCCTCCTCCGGAGACGGTCCTGCTGCGCCGCATGCGCGGTAACCCGCTTCTGAATCCGGCCACTCCGGTTTGCCAAAGGTCAAATCAAAGATGACGGCAGCAGGAACGATGGGAACTACACCTACACCTACGTCGAACCCTCGACCGCGTTCGGCCAACCATCGCATTACTCCGTCGGCGGCCCCCAGTCCGAACGCTGAGCCTCCTGTCAGGAGGATCGCGTGAATCGCCGGGGCCAAGTGGTCGGGAGACAAAGCATCCAACTCTCGGGTGCCAGTCGCCCTGCCCCTTATGCAACCGCCTGCCCGCATTCCAGAGTCCGGACCCAGAACGACAGTACAACCAGTTCCAGCCGACTTATCGGTAGTGTGGCCTACGATTATGCCTGGTACGTCGGTGATCTGAGACATTCGAATGAAGATCGTGGAGCCGTCGTGTAGCGCAATATCACAAGCTCTGCACCCGCTAGGGTTAGTCCGCTTCCGTCTTCGCTTCCTGTTCGCCCTTCGCAGCACAATCCTTACAGAGGGTCACCCCACGCATCGAACAGATGATGCAGATGAACGTCCCACAATTCGAGCAGGGATAGCCTTCCGAGGCCCGTTCCTCGTTGCCGCACCAACGGCAGACCATCCCATCGTGTTCTGTGCCCACTAGTAACCTCCTGCAACAACCGATCCATTACATGTGACCTGCCGACAACATCCGATCAGCACTGCTACTCCTTCATGGAAGTATGATGCTTATTCCGCTCGGAGTCACTCCTGCCGTAAATGGCGTCGTGCCCGCCGGTTCCCCGTCCAATTGGACGCATCTCGGTTCAACGGTCTCCACCTTCACTTGACGCCCTGGGAGATGGTGGATACGTCGACCCTCACTACGCAATCCCAACAGCATCCGCAGAACCACTGCTGCGCTTTGGAAGAAACCGTTGGCGTTCAATACCACTACATCGAGCACTCCATCGTAGGGTGAGATACCTTCTCTCAACCTGAGGAACGGAGGGATAAACTCACCACAATTCGCCACCAGAACTGACGCCGCCTCGAGCTCGTGAACCTTGTGCCGGCCATCAATTCTGCGTCAAAGCCCGCGCAGCATGCCACCGTGAAATACCGATGTGACACATTGCAGGTCATGCACCCCAAGTCGAGGTGTCTGGGGGAGCCCCGGACAATGACCTCTGCAGCTTTGGTGGGATTCCGTGGGAGTCTGAGGTTTCCGGCCAGCAGGTTACCGGTACCGCCCGGAATCAAACCCAGCGGAACCGCATCACCGACCAGCCCCGCAACTGTGTGAACTGTTCCGTCGCCTCCGTAGATGACGATAACGTCGACTCCGGCGGTGATACCCTGGCGTGCGATCTCGACTGCATGGTTCGGGTCTCTCGTTCCGGGAGCCTCGATGGTCCATCCCGCGCGTGAGAATACTTCGCAGATCGAATCAACCACACGCGGCCTAGTCCTGGCAGCGGACGGATTATGAATCAGCAGGGCCTGCGCCATCAGTACCGTTTTTCCCAGAGGAGGTCCACACCGAGCTGGTACTTCGGTGCCAACCGGTAGGAGCCGAACGGAACACAACTCTGGACTGGATCACCACTCACGAGGAACAACCACTGCTTGGTGAATCTGTATTCCAAGCTGGCTCCCACGTCCAGACCCTCCGATGCGAATACGCTCTCTCCAGCAGTAGTACATATTCGCGGACTGAGAGTTACAAACCACTTCTCTCCCAGTCGCTTTCCCACCGCAACGTCCACCCCAGCTAACTCATTGCGGTAAATGCTGGGTCGGATCTGCACGTAGTCAAGCGGCACGTTGAGGTCGGATATCACTGAATACTCCAACTGCCCCGATACTGCCTCAAGAAACTGGGCGAGTCCCTGTTGGACCAGGCGTTGGTCCCCGTAGGCACCTTGCCCAGCGCCTGCGAAGGCTTCCACACTGGGCGCACCGAAGAACAGATAAGACAGTATCTCAGTTTCTGAAATCGGAGGCTGAGCGTCGCTGCTGAAGCGTAGCCGCGGATCATACAAGGTGCCGCCAATGTGCACAATTGCAGTGATGTCTTCTCCACGAACGCTGTGTACCTCGTGCCTTGCTTCGATATCGAGCCCGGCATTCAGGTCCGGCGTGCCGAAGTAAGTCACTTCACCTCGCGTAACAGTGAACTCGCGTGTTGCAACCAGTTGGACCAAAGACGGTCCGGGTGATAAGCGATATGTGCCTCGCGGGGTTTGTAGGGTTCCATTCAGTCGGTATTGGTCTCTGACTTTGTTGACAATCAGGTCACCCCGCCGAACACAGGCCCTCGCATGGTGAGATTACCGGTAGCTTCTAGGGACAGAAAGTCACGGACGTTCAGAGCATGAAAGTTCCGGCCTCGGAACTGCAGGTCGAGCACCGGGCGGCTCAATTCCTCCAGCCGCATGAAGCCCGTTATGTCGGCACTCCCACGCCCGCTGTTTAGTGAGAGTTGTTCCACCCAAATCGTGTCACCAGACAGGCGGAATGATCCATTGATGTTTTCATGCAGAACGCCAATCGCGGGGTAGCGTCCAACTCCGTCGGCGATGGAGAGGCGCCCGGTTAGTTCTGGGTTCTCCCAAGTTCCAGCAATCCCGAAGTTTGCGTCCAAAGTGCCGTCGAGGCTGCTCACCAGCGGTGTGATTGCATCCAACAACGACAGGTCTACGCTGTCCGCTCGAGCTAGTACGGACACCCTTCCCGGCAGTTGCCGGGTCTCGGTTTCCTTGAGCGCAAGGTCGATTGGCAATTCGACGTTGACCTTCAGGACCTCTTCACCCACCCGCCGTGCACTCAGCTCTCCCCGCAAGCGCTGGAAGCGATAGTTGGCTGTGACTTGAAGCTGGGGAGCTGTGAAGTCGCCGAACCGCGCATCCGCTAGGCTCACACTGAGCGACATCGTTGGATACTCGACAGTACCGCCCAAGGAGAACGTCCCTCCGACCTCGCCTTCGACCGCGTCATAGTTTCGCTGCAGCAACGCCCACAAATCAGCCACCGGTAGCTTCACCAAGGAGGCTGTGAGTCCTG
>JARRLJ010000430.1:0-3984 GCA_037387025.1 Gemmatimonadales bacterium | reverse complement strand
CGTTTGGAATTGTACGGTTCCCGAGGAGGGGCGGCGGATGGCTCGTGAGGATTCAGTGCCCTACGAGAACGATGGAATCCATGTGTCGTTCCCTCATATGTATGGTGCCGACCGAGGCGCGAGTGACGGCGATGAACAGGAACGATTCATGGAATGGTTTCGCGGCACGCCGATGCACGATGAAGCCATACTGGGCCTTGCCCGCAGGGCCATAGATAGCCTGCAAATGGGGCAACGTGGCCCTACTGATTTCCTCGGTGTGAACTTGTCATCCCTCGATGACGCGGGACACACGTACGGCCCCTGGAGTCTCGAGCAGCTCGATGCGCTACTGCGGCTGGATCACGCGCTGGGTGAGTTCTTTGCATTTATCGACAGCACTGTCGGCGAGAGCGACTACGTTGTTGCACTTGCCGGCGACCATGGTGTAGCGGACGCGCCGGCGTACAGAGCTGCACAGGGAGAGAGAGGGAGACGCATTACGCCGGAGGAAATGGAGACTCTGTTCGACAGCGTTTTGGCAGTTGCCGAGCCCGGCAGCCGATACTCGGAGGAAGTGGCCAATCGGGTGGCAGCCGTGGTGGAACAGTTTGATTTCATTGCCGACGCCATGACACATACCGAGCTGAGTGCACCAGAGCCGGCCGATTCATTCGTTGCGCTGTATCGCAACTCGTACCGGTCGGATCGCCGTCCCTGGTTTCCTCTCCGATCCGTCTCTCGGCGGATTGCGTTGGATCAATTCGGTGTGGTGGCTCGCCTCGAGCCTTGGGCGATGGTCGATTATGCTACGGCGATTCACGGTTCTCCCTACGATCACGACCGTCGTGTGGGACTCGTGTTCATGGGAGCCGGGGTAAGGCGCGGGACGTCGGCGAGTCCGGTTCGTTCCGTTGATGTGGCTCCAACGCTGGCGTCGCTCGCGGGGATTCCCATCCCCGCACATGTCGACGGGGTGTCGCTCTTCTGTACGCAGTGTGAGCAAGCTGGTGGAGAGATGCGTCTGTTTGAGGCTGTGAGAGATGGGGAGATGGTAACGGACGGTGGACTATCGCGAGGCGTAGCGTGGGGAGACTACGACAACGATGGCGATCCAGATCTGGTGGTCGCCAATACGATCAACTGGCCACAGTTCGTCTATCGCAACGACGGTGGTGGCGCCTTTACCGAGATACACGAGGTGCCAATAACATTGGCTGTCGGGTGGACGGAGGGAGTGCAGTGGATCGATTACGACAATGACGGAGATCTCGATCTGTATCAAACCAATACGCGCAACGAGCCGAACGGTTTGTTCTCGAATGACGGGAGCGGAGAGTTTACCCGGGTGGAGGCGGGAGCGCTGACGGGCGACTCGGCCAGCTCGACGATGTCATGCTGGGCGGATTACGACCTGGACGGCGACGTGGACGCGTTCGTAGTGAACCGAGACGGGCAGCCAGATGCGCTATACCGAAATGAAGGAGCAGAGTTCGAACGACTCAGCGGGCTGGCGCCAGTCACCGACCGTGGCAACGGTCGGGCATGCACCTGGATAGATGCAGATGACGATGGCGACGTGGATCTGTATGTGGGGAATGCCGATGAGAGGAACTACTTCTACCGCAACGATGGTGCGGGCAGGTTCTCCGAAGTGACGGCAGGAGATTTCGTCACGGCAGTCGCGTACACCTATGGAGTGTCCGCAGCAGATTACGATGCCGACGGAGACGCCGACCTCTTCGTGAGCAACGTGAACGAAACAAATGTCCTGTATCGCAATGACGGGAACCTTCAATTCTCTCGGATGACCGATGGCCCGGTTGTCAGTGATGGCGGAGGTGCATCAAAGGGAAACACCTGGGGAGACTTCGACAACGATGGTGACCTGGATCTGTTTGTCGCCAACGGGACGTATAGGTCGGACATGCGGAACTTCCTGTATTTGAATGACGGCAATAGCGGTTTCGTCAGGCTCAATCGTGGACCCATTGCACTTGACGCGGACACGTCAGCGGGAGCCGCGTGGGCGGACTACGATATGGACGGAGATCTGGATTTGTTCGTGGCGAACTGGGGTGGAAGCGACGAGGACAACGCGTTGTATGCGAACACGACGAGCGGTCGGTCGTGGGTATCTATACGCACAATCGGCAATGCATCCAATCGGCAGGGAGTCGGAGCCAAGGTGAGACTCAAGGCGGTGATCAACGGTCGTGCGTATTGGCAGACCAGGTGGGCCCTACCCCACACCGGGTACGCCAGTCAGAACACGCATCAGATCCACTTTGGACTCGGTGACGCAACGCAGATAGACTCGTTGGAAATCAGTTGGCCATTGGGTCTGGTTGACACATACACTCGAGTCGAGCCCGATCGCTTCTTGGTGGCCACAGAAGGCGAGGGCTTGAAGGTGGCGTCCTTTCCATACCGCCGCTCTCACTAACGGGAACAACTACGGATAGGAGCCGCAGCCCATCAGCGTTTATCAGCGCGTTCCCACTCGATAACCGCCATTGACATCAATCCGAACTGTCGGTACAATGCAGACACTACTCATGTACTATATGTAATAACTGTACTGTACAGATAACCTTACCCGCGGGACGTCGCCGTGTCGAAGAAGACAGCTAGCCCTGCCGCCAAATCGTTCTTGCCGCTTCCACCAGCGGACTTTCAATTGCTCCTGATTCTCGCTGAGCGTGACCTCCACGCATACGGCATCAGTCAAGCGGTGGAGGGAGGGAAAACGGGTGTCCGGCTCGAGATCGGTTCGCTCTATCGTATGCTCACGCGCATGGAGGCACAGGAACTCATCGAGGAACGGGACGGGCCTGCCGAACCCGATGCTCCGGAATCGCGCCGGCGCTACTACGGCATCACGCCGCTCGGCCGACGCGTCGCCAAGGCCGAAGCCACCCGCCTCTGCGCCTCTCACGTTGGCTGCTGACCGCGCTGCTCCGCGTGTACCCGAGTTCCTTCCGTGCACGCTGCGGCCGCGCGTTGATCGATCTCTACAGCGAACGATTCCGCGATGCAATTGCAGGCGGAGGGCTCGTAGCAGGCCTTGCTCTCTTCGTGCGATCCACCGTCAACGTCTTGGTCACGGGGATCGCGGAAAGGCTGGCACAGTATCACCGTGTCGGAACGGCCGGACGGGTAGCAGGAACGGCAGGTGCCATAGGCACCTTTGCGCAACTCGAGTCTGTCACCGCCAACGTGGGCAACGATCTCAAGAACGCGGCCCGGTCGATCAGGCGATCGCTCAGACTGAGTCTCGCAGCGATGGCGTGCATTGCTCTGGGTACAGCGGCATCGAGCGCGGTCCTCACGCTCTACTCTTCCGCTGTACTTCGTCCGCTGCCCTTCCCGGACGCCGAGCGGCTCGTGCGGGTCTGGCTCGACGACCCGCAACTGGGACCACGCCGACAGTTGAACCTGCCCGACGTCCTCGACCTCGAGACGCAAGTCACCACGCTCGATCGCTTCGTGGCCACTGCCCGCTCGCGCGTCATGTTTCTCGGGGAAAGGAGCGCGCGTCGGGTCGAGGGCGAAGCGGTCACGGCCGGGTACTTCGATCTCCTCGGCGTAGAGCCGTTCTTGGGCCGGCTGTTTCTACCGGATGAGCACCTGCCGGGGAGCGAGCCGGTGATGGCGTTGTCATACGGAACCTGGAACTCCCACTACGGCGGTGACCCGGACATCCTCGGCTCCACCGTTCGTGCATCAGACCGCAACTACACGGTAGTCGGTATACTACCGCCAGACTTCCTCGGCACGATCGAGGATGACTTTCCTGACATCGAGTTCTGGATACCAATGGTGCACGACCGCACGGACGAAGTGCGGCGGAGCAGGACCGGAAGTGGGTACATATGGACCATAGGTCGCCTCGGTCCGGGAATTGGGATGGCGCAGGCGGAGGACGAGGTCCGCACCATCGGAACGAGGATCGCACAGGCCAATCCGGAAACCCGCGGTCCGATGCAAATGCGCGTCGAGCAC
>JARRLJ010000429.1:0-4184 GCA_037387025.1 Gemmatimonadales bacterium | reverse complement strand
GGAAAGGGTGCAATGGTGTATCCCTCCGTAATCTTCTCGGTGGCCGCCATTGCAGTGCTGGTGCTGCTGATCTTCGTGATCCCGACGTTCCAGCAGATGTTTGCCTCGGTAAATCTCGAACTGCCCCTTCCCACGCGGGTCGTGATCGGGATGAGCGCGTTCCTCCAGGGTTTCTGGTGGGCCATGGCAATAGCCGCAGTCGCGTTGTTTTTTGGCATCCGCTCGTATTACGGGACCGACAACGGTAAACTCGTGCTCGACAAGGCATTGCTGGGCTTTCCGGTCCTTGGTGATCTATTGCGAAAATCCTCCGTATCGCGGTTCACACGAACGCTTGGGACCCTGTTGTCCTCGGGTGTCTCGATTCTAGACGGGCTGGAGATCACCGCCAGGACTGCTGGGAACCGAGTAATTCACGATGCAGTCATGGAATCCCGCGGCTCGATCGCGGGGGGCGAGACTATAGCGGGCCCACTCGAGAAGTCCGGTGTGTTCCCGCCAATGGTCACTTCGATGATCGCTGTCGGTGAGGCCACCGGAGGCTTGGATGAGATGCTCTCGAAGATCGCCGACTTCTACGATGACGAGGTGGATGCGGCGGTTTCCACACTATTATCGTTGATGGAGCCCATCATGATCGTTTTCCTGGGTGTGATCGTGGGTGGGATGATTGTGGCGATGTACTTGCCGATCTTCGACATGATCAACGCAGTGGGAGCGTAACTCAAGAGCAAACAAGGAAGGGCCATAGAAAGGGGTCTCACTGAATCTCGGTGAGGCCCTTTTACCTTGATTCAATACGGTTTCTCGGAGCGAGTAACAGAGGTAAATGCACCTGCCAAGCCGGCGGTTTGCCAGAGCTATATTGCTGCGGTCAGTGGTTATCTGGATTGGTGTCAGGTTCGCTGCCAGCTTTGGGTCAATGCTCGTACCAGATGTCAGCCGCTCCGCACCGCCGCCCACGCCTTACTCCATTTCCCTGGTCAGTTCCGCCGTCGTCGTCCTGATGACAGCGACCTTGACGAGACTCGACTGCACTCGCCGCAACGAGACGTTGTTCTTGTCGAATTTGGGCGTTCGCAGTACCGCGGTGACGGGCATAGCAGCCATCATACCATTGCTGCTTGGATTTCTCGAAAAGGTGCTGGAGTACATATGAGTCCACTCCTAGCGGCCGAATCGATCGGAAAGTCCTTTGGTACCAGGATCGTGCTGCGAACGGCGTCGATGTGGGCCACGTCGGGGAAGGTTACGGTGCTGCTTGGACGCAATGGGTGTGGCAAGACCACGTTGGTGAGAATCACGATTGGACAGCTGAGAGCGGAGCATGGAGTAGTGATCTACGACGGCCAGCGAATGCTTCGGCCGAAGCTTCACGATCTGGCACGAGCAGGACTGTACTATCTGCCGGAACGCAACTTGTTGTCGACTGCTTTTACGATACGCGAGCACTTCGACGCAGTGCGAGCGCTGTTTCCAACTGCGAAAGTCGACCGAGCGATCGAGCTGTTGCGCGTCGGAGAGTTCCTGGGAAGAAGACCTGGTACCTTGTCGGGTGGTGAGAGGCGACGGTGTGAGGTAGCGATTGCATTAGCGCGTGCCCCGAGGTGCCTGCTCGCCGACGAACCGTACATGGGAATCATGCCTACGGACGCGCTGTTGCTCACGAAAGCATTCCAGGCGATGGCCAACGTGGAAGGCTGTGCCGTGCTGGTAACGGGGCACGAAGTGAACACACTATTGGAACTGGCAGACGAGATCATCTGGCAGACGGCGGGCACGACACATCATCTCGGGACCTCGGAAGAGGCACAGTGGCATGATCAATTCAGGCGTGAGTACCTTGGCGTCGGCCCCAGGGTGCCACCTTCCTGAGACCATGGGGTAAACCGGTATCTGGCCTATTGCATTTTGCAAAGGCACTCCAAATACTAATAACACAATGAGATGGATCGCAGCTGACCGAGGTAAACTTGCCGGCTCGGGAGGTCAGCCGGCAAGTGGCCTTGATCCCCAGAATCTCCTCAAGTGGGTGTATTTCGGGCGGGTCGCCGTTGCCATCGTCGTTTTCGGGGCGGCTGCCTTTTCGTTCGACGACGTCCTTCCCCAGACGATCGTAATACTCGCCGCCGCTGCCCTAGCCACTGTATTGATGAGTGCCTGGTCGGCCTGGTACACGCATGTAAGTCAGCGGCCGGTCACGACCACATTCCTCTACCTGCAGGCTCTCTTCGATCTCGCCCTCGTGACCACCGTAGTCCACGTGACGCAGGGCCCTGCTAGCGAGTTCCCGGCTCTGTACATCCTCGTGATTGCGGTGAGTGCGGTGTTGATGCCGTTTGCATCGAGCCTCCTGGTGACCGCACTGGCGAGCCTGCTGTATGTCGGAGACATAATTGTATGGCAGCGAGTGCCGCTCACGGCGACTGTGTGGGTGCAGTTGGCGGTGTTCGTCGGAGTCTCTGTGGTAACGGGTCTGATCACCAGCCGCGTGCGCGCGGCGCGCGCCCAGAGCGAGGAACTGGAGCGCGAGGTGCACCGGCTCCGGCTCGAGGCGGCCGACATCCTCAGGAACATTCGTAGTGGTGTGCTCACCGTGGATGGGGAGGGGACTCTGGCCTATGCCAATGAGGCTGCCTTGGAACTGCTGGGCCTGACCAGTACCGACGTGTTGCATGTGCCCCTTGCCACTCTTCTCGAGGTGAGGTCGCCGGCATTGGCGAACGCAATCGTACAGACCCAACAGCGTCGCGTGAAGACACTCCGTGCCGAGGGGTTCGTCTCGCTGCCGGACAGGACGTACCCGATCGGTGTCACGACGACAACCCTCGATATGAAGACCCGTGGTGAGTCATCCGTCACTGCGATTTTCACTGACATCTCAGACCAGAAGCGCATCGAAGAGCTGAGATTGCGCACCGAACGTCTGGAGGCAGTGGCGGAACTCTCTGCGTCCCTCGCGCACGAGATCAAGAACCCGCTTGCGTCAATCCGTTCATCCGTGGAACAATTGGCAAGTTCAGCCCGCGCGAACGACGACGAGCGATCGCTGGCACAGTTGGTCGTGAGAGAGAGCGACAGGTTGAGCGAGCTCCTGAGCGAATTCCTCGATTTCTCGCGCATTGAAGGTGACGAGGACCTGATTCATCGAATAGTGGTCAACTTGGTTCTCAACGCGGTTCAGGCCTCCAATGGCACTGCGAAGATCCAAGTGGAAGTTCGAGAAACCGTGCCCGGCGAGCTGCCAAAAGGCTTCCAGATGGATAACGCAGTGGTGCTCAAGGTCCTGGACAACGGACCGGGGATACCGGAAGAGCTTCGCGAGCGGCTGTTCGAACCGTTCGTGACCGGCCGCGTGGGTGGGTCTGGCCTGGGGTTGGCGATAGTCCAAAGGGCCGTGCAGGCCCACCGAGGAGCGGTCTTCGTCGATTCTGCACCTCACGAAGGTACCGCCTTCACTGTATTCCTTCCGAAAAAGGCGACCACGGAGGTGGCTGCTTGAATCAGTATCGGCCGAACATCCTCATAATCGATGACGAGTCTGGCATACTCGAAACTCTCAGCATTTTGCTGAAGAACTCGGGTTTCGAAGTGGAAACCGCACAAGGTGGCAAAGTGGGGCTCGAGACACTGAAAGCGTCCCTGCCAGATATCGTGCTCACCGACATCAGGATGCCGCAGGTGACTGGGATCGACATTCTGGAAGCCGCGCGCGACTTGGATCCGGAAATGCCGGTGATACTCATGACTGCGCAGGCAACGCTCCAAAGCGCAATCCAGGCGGTGAATCAGGGAGGGTTCTACTACATCCAAAAGCCATTTGCAAACGATGACCTCCTAGCAATTTGCAGGCGTGCAGCCGAGTACCGTGCGCTCCGGTCAGAGAATAAGCATCTCAAGCGAGAGATAAGACGGCGCGAAAGATCTGACTCGGTGAAGCCGCTGGGCAAGGCCAAATCGTTCTTGGAAGTGCTCAAACTGGCGGGACAAGTTGCTCCGACGGAGTCAACGGTGCTCATCCTGGGCCAGAGCGGGACAGGAAAAGAGGTGATTGCACGGTACATCCATGAGTTGTCCGAGCGGAGCGACGGACCGTTCTTCTCGATCAACTGCGGGGCTCTGCCGGAGAGCCTGTTGGAATCTGAGTTGTTCGGACATACCAAGGGGTCGTTCACGGGGGCTGT
>JARRLJ010000428.1:0-3143 GCA_037387025.1 Gemmatimonadales bacterium | reverse complement strand
CCACAAGAACCCGAGCAAGTCGATCCCACTCGGGGTAGTCTCGGCTACGGTAACAGGAATGCTGGTGTACATACTCCTGACGCTCAAATTCAGGAACACGGCACCACCGGATGTTCTGGCAGGCGACCAGCTCGTGATGGCCAGGATTGCGTGGTGGGGGCCGATCATCCCGATCGGGCTCGCGTGCGCAACTGTGTCGTCGGCTATCGGTTCGATCCTGGTGGCGCCTCGGACCCTTCAGGCACTGGGCAACGACAAGATCACTCCGTCGCGGCACGTGAACGCGCTGCTGTCCTCCGGTACAGGCGAGCAGAATGAGCCCCGTGCGGCAACAGTCGTTACCGTGTTCATCGCGCTGTCCGTCGTTGCGGCTGGCAATGTTGATGTAGTGGCGCGGATCATATCGATGTTCTTCATGGTGACGTACGGTGCTCTCTGTGCGATCTCCTTCCTGGAACACTTCGCCGCGAGACCATCCTATCGGCCAACATTCCGGTCGAAGTGGTACCTGAGCTTGCTTGGCTCGCTCATGTGCCTGTTCATGATGTTCCAGATGGATCCCGTGTTCGCGTTGCTGGCCATACTGATCATGTTAGCGATCTATCGCTGGTTGAAATACGTTCATGGCGAGGACGACCTGGCCGCCATCTTCCAGGGTGTCATGACCCAAGTATCCCGCCGCTTTCAAGTGAGATTGCAGGCTAGCGCCACACGGCAACGCAGCGATGCTTGGCGGCCGAGTGTCATCATGGTAAATGGCCGTACGTTCGATCGTGCAGCACCGATGCAGTTCCTCGCTTGGCTGTGTTATCGGTATGGAGTTGGGACCTACATCCATTACATGAAGGGTCACCTGAACGGAGATACGTTCAAAGAGAGTAAGAAGGTGCTGGCGCGATTGCTCAATGCGGTGCAACAGAGGCAGAGTGCGATATACGTCGACACCATGATCTCCCCGTCGCTACGCACAGCCCTGGGTCAGGCAGTACAGCTACCCGGTGCCTCTGGCACCGAGAACAACTGCATGCTGTCGGAATTCCAGCTCGACGACGCCCCCGAGGTGCTGGCGGAAGTCGAGGAGGCCTGCCAGATGGCAAGCGCCGCACGGGTGAGCAGTCTGGTATTGCGGCACGGTGAGCGATTCTTTGGACAACACGAATCGATCCATGTATGGCTCACCTGGCACGACTACAAGAATGCCAACTTGATGATACTGCTTTCCTACATCTTGCTGGGGCACCCTGATTGGAAGAAGAGTGAAATCAGGATCTTTGCCGCTTTCCCCGATGCTGACGTACAAGAGGAGCGGGAGCGGTTGAGTGAGATGATAACATCGGGTCGCCTGCCGGTGCGCAAGAGAAACGTCAAAGTGATAGCAACGGATGAGAAGTCGGCGTTCGGGCAACTGGTGGAGCGCAGCTCGGCAGAGGCCGATCTGGTCATACTGGGTTTCACCGAAGAAAGACTACAGGAAAAAGGTATGGAGTTGTTACTACGGCACCCGCAACTTCGCGATGTGCTGTTCGTTTCGGCGGAACAGAGAGTGCGGATAGAGTGAAGAGGTGTATTGAGAATTGCTACCGATCCTCCTATCGATCCCGCACGGAGGGATGCGGGTTCCCGCAGAGCTGAGTCAGCTCGTCGGCATCTCGCCGAAGGATCTATTTGACGACGGCGATGCGTTCACGCTCGACATCTTCGACCTCGGCGACGAAGTCGCATGTGTGGTAAAGACTGACATAGCGCGAGCTTTCGTGGACCTGAACCGGGCTCCGGACGACCGGCCGCCCCGCAATCCAGACGGCGTGGTCAAGACGGCGACTTGCTTCAAGCGACCGATCTACTTGCCGGGACGGGAACCCGACGGTGACGTGACCGAGATCTTGATTGATCGCTATCATGCTGCGTATCACGCGCAACTTGCACATGGCGCAGCACAACCAGGGATCAAGCTGGCCCTCGATTGTCACTCGATGCTGCCTGCGGCGCCGCCAATCAGTGACGAGCCGGGACTAGCCCGCCCGTCGTTCTGTCTCAGTAACAGAGACGGAGCAACAGCGCCTTCGGAGTTATTGGAGCGACTTGCAGCCGCCATCGCCGAGGCCTTCGACATTCGAGCGGACCAGATCGGCCTCAATGACCCGTTCAAGGGTGGTTACATCACACAGACCCACGGTGCGGGCGAGCTACCCTGGATTCAGGTGGAGTTGAACCGGAGTCTCTACCTTGTCGAGCCCTGGTTCGATCGCGCCACGAGGAACATCGACCCGCTACGCATCAGCGAGTTGCGTGAACGGTTTGGCACCGCGCTGCATAGATTGAGATTATAGGGGGCGCTGCGTCGCCTGTCCTGCGAGCGAACTGCGCCGGCCGTGACTCGGGTACCACCTCAACCGTCAGGCGCGATGATCAAAGCAGCGAGGGCAGGAAGCTGCAGCACCAGGGATTGAGGATGACCGTGGAATGGTGTCGGATCGGTTACGAGCGATTCCGGGGTATCAAACTGGCTGCCGCCATAGCGTGCGTCGTCGCTGTTGAAGACTACGGAATATGCTCCCGCGACCGGAGCACCGATTCGGTAGAACTCCCGCGGAACCGGGGTGAGGTTCAATACGACCAGCATCTGGCCAGTACCATCACTCCGTAGGTAAGAGATCACGTTGTTGTCACGATCGCTGCAGTCGATCCAGGCGAACCCTTCAGGATCTGGGTCTTTACGCCAAAGACACGGCGAGTCCAAGTACAATCGTCCGAGATCTTCGACGAAGTTCTGAAACGCGGTGCGCAGCGGGTCGGCAGCGCGGTCCCAGTCAAGACTTACATCGTGGTTCCATTCACTTTCTTGTGCCAGCTCTGTTCCCATGAACAGCAGCTGCTTGCCCGGGCGCGAGTATTGATACGTGAGGAGAGTACGCAGGTTGGCGAACTTCTGCCATTGATCTCCCGGCATCTTGTTGAGCAATGATCCCTTTCCGTGAACCACCTCGTCATGGGAGAGCGGCATGATGAAGCGTTCGCTGTACTCATAGAGCATGGCAAACGTGAGTTGGTCGTGGTGGAATCGACGGTGCACCGGGTCCTTGGAGAAGAACATGAGGCTGTCGTGCATCCACCCCATGTTCCATTTGAAGGTGAATCCCAAG
>JARRLJ010000427.1:0-3159 GCA_037387025.1 Gemmatimonadales bacterium | reverse complement strand
CCCCAGGTCCTCGTAGGCCAGAGGGTCCTGATAGCCGCCCAGAACAAACTGGTAGAAGGCGTAGTTGGCAAGAGAGCCGTGCACATGCTGGACGAGGAAGAGCGCGAGCAGGTATCCAAGGTTTCGTCACTCTGGATAGATATCGGGGCGAAGTCGAAGAAGGATGCGCTGAAACGGGTTCGGGTGGGCGATGCAGCCGTCATCGCCTCACCTACGATCTCGCTACCGAACAGCAGGCTAGTGTCACGGTCTATCGACAATCGCATCGGCGCCTTCGTCGTGCTGGAGGCTCTACGAATGTTGTCACGGCGCCGGCCCAGGTCCGCTGTTTTCGCAGTAGCCACGAGCCAAGAAGAGATCGCGTGGAGCGGAGGAGGAGCCCGTACCAGTGCAACGCGCATCGACCCTCAAGTAGCCATAGTGGTCGACGTCATCCACGCCACTGACCACCCCAACGTCGAGAAGAAACGATACGGGGACTACAAGTTGGGTGGAGGACCCGTCATCTCGCGTGGCTCGGCTGCCAACCCGATCGTGGTCGAGCTGCTGATCGAAACAGCCGAGGAACAGAAAATCCCCTACACTCTGGCAGCAGCGCCAAGCGACACCGGCACCGACGCTGATGCGATTCACTCTGCGCGCCACGGGATCGCTACAGGCCTCGTGTCCATACCGAACCGATACATGCACAGTCCCAACGAGATGGTAGACAAGGCGGACCTGGACCGGACCGCAAAACTGCTAGCAGCATTTGCCCGGAAAGTGACCCCGAAGACTGATTTCACCCCCCAATAGCATCCTTCTTATTAGCTTTCTGGTTCGCTTGAACCGGGAACCTCGAGATTCAAATCCCCTCGGCCGCATAGCGGTCAGGGACACGGGTGCAGTAACAGGACAAACATCGCCATGAAAAGTCACAACCGAATCAGCAGAATAGCAGCCGTTTTCATGCTTGCCTTCCTGGCCGCCGCATTTCCGGCGCGACACCTCACTGCCCAGGGGGCCCAGGATCGGATCCTCAATGACATTCGTTATCTGGCCGATGATGCGAGAGAGGGCCGCGGAGTCGGAACATCCGGCCTCGATTCGGCCGCCGCGTACGTGGCCCGGCAGTTCCAAATCGCTGGCTTGCGACCGGCCGGCACAAACGGCTTCCTCCAGCCGTTCACGCTAGACCCCACCGCGCCAGCCCTGGCCCACAGCACTATCGGCGCGGCAGCGGTTGAGAACATCGTGGCGATGATTCCTGGTAACGGGACCCTTGCTAGTCAGATCGTGGTGCTTGGTGCCCACTACGACCACCTGGGATACGGCGGCCCCGGCAGTCTCGATCCAGACAGTGTCGGCGTCGTTCACAACGGAGCCGATGACAACGCCTCAGGGACCGCGGCACTGCTAGAGACGGCGCGAATCCTCAACCGACGAGCCGCACCAGAACAGCGAACCATCGTCTTCGTAGCATTTACAGCGGAAGAACTGGGGCTCCTGGGATCTGACTATTACGTGAAGCACGCCACTCAGCCAATCGATTCGACCTTCGCGATGGTCAACTTCGACATGGTCGGGCGACTGCGGGAGAACATGTTAGTTGCCATCGGGACGGGGTCAGCGCCGGAATTGCCCCAACTGCTGGACTCGGTGAATGCGGGTTACGGTCTCGGGGTATCCCCGGTGGACGATCCCTGGGGCCGAAGCGACCACTCATCCTTCTACGGAGCCGGCGTACCGGTAATCCACTTCTTCACCGACAACCATGAGGATTATCACCGTACAACGGACGATTGGAATACCATCAACGTAGAAGGAATCCAGCGTGTTTCCCTGTTCGCTGCGGATGTCGCCTGGGCGCTCGCTACACGGACGGGTCCGTTGACCTATATCGATGTGCCCCAACCGCAGCAGACCGTGGCCGGCGGCTACGGTGCATGGCTGGGAACGATTCCCGACATGAGCAGTTCTCCCGGCGGCGTCCGCCTGACGGGTGTTCGCTCGGGAAGCCCGGCCGAGCTGGCTGGCATCCAAGGAGGAGACATTCTGGTTCAACTAGGTGATTACGAGGTCAAGGACCTCTACGTGATGACGGACGCACTGCGTGCCTATAAGCCAGATGACGTCGTCACGGTGGCGGTGATGAGAGACGGGGAGCGTATCGAGATGACGGTCAAGCTCGGAAAGCGTGGCGGCTGAGCGGGTCCTCAGAGCAGCGAATGTAGTCAAAGCGCTCCACGGTGCGTTCTGCCGTGGAGCACCAAGTGCGGAGCTGTTTCAGCTCGCAACGACCAAGATTGTGGAGGCCGGGCCACCGTTCGATCGCGGCTACATGTATCTGCTAACGCAAGACGCGCTCAACCTAGTGGCTTCAGCAGGACAGGCCGCCAAACTCGACACGGTAGCACTGCCGAATAATGGAGTAGAGGGACAGGCGGTAACGCAGAGGCAGGACGTTTACGTCCCGGATACATCCAGTGCAGGTTGCGACACACACTTCCCCGATACCAGATCCAAACTCGTGGTACTCATACGCCGCCACGATGTGATCCTGGGCGTAATCGCTATCGAAAGCGATGCGGCCGATGGATTCAGTGACGCGCAACAAGTTGCCGTGAGGGAAGTCGCAGACGGGCTGGCGGCGCTCCTCTGAAGGGACACGGGGGTGAACCCTTCCATAACGCGGATATCGATCGGTGACATCGAGTTCCTCGTACGGACAATTGGCCAAGGTCCGGATGTCGTTGTCTTGCACGGCGGGCCCGGAGCCGACCACCGCTCGCTCACAACCGAGTTCGACCCTCTGTCGGTTGGAAGACGGCTCGTATACTACGACCAACGAGGTTGCGGGAGGACCAGAACCCCACGCTCCGCTCCGCTCGGCTGGACACACCACGTATCTGACTTGGGAACTCTGCTAGACGAGTGGGGCCTCGTAAACGCGAACCTTCTCGGATATTCCTGGGGTGGGCTGTTGGCACTACTCTACGCCACGCAACACCCAGACAGAATTGCCAGTCTGGCCCTGGTGAGTCCGGCACCCATCACTGCCAAGGAAAGGGCGGCGTTTCTGGATCGGTTCGCCGTACGCATGGATCATCCCTGGATCCAAACGCGGCAACTGGAGCGCGAGCGATCAGACCTGAGGCACCGTGACCCAGCAGCGTTCCG
>JARRLJ010000426.1:0-3160 GCA_037387025.1 Gemmatimonadales bacterium | reverse complement strand
TGCTACGCTGGGCTTACACCAGCGACTGCGTCGCACGCGCGAGCACGCAAAACCGAGCTTCGCGACCACGAGAAGCATCCCTTCATCGGACCGATGACGTCCCAAGCGGCCAGTCAACTTGAGGGCAGCGAGGTCCATGGCGCGCTCGGCGACCAACCTGCCTGTTGTATACTTCACACCGCTCACGGAGATCAGACCGCGAACTCCGTCGTGCTTCTCGTGGTCGCGAAGCTCGGTTTTGCGTGCTCGCGCGTGCGACGCAGTCGCTGGTGTAAGCCCAGCGTAGCAGTACTCCACGTCGGCACGATCGAGCTTGGCAGGGGCGTAGGCAGAGTTGACTTCGGACAAGAACTTGTTGATCTCGTTGTCCCGGAATTCGTAACCGTCGGGCGACCCGTCGAACGGAACATGTGTGGTACCGATGATCGAACGACCCCGCCACGGCGTGATGAAGTACAGTCGCCCGCCGCGCGGTAAGAGCGAATCTGAGCGCCTTCCAGATACGATCCCGACGGCATAGTCGGGGAAGAACTCCCTTGTGACCAGATTCATGCATTTGTGCAGGTGGGGATGCCGAGATAGACGGCACTCGAAGCGGCTTCCAGCCAATAACTGCCCAATCCACGGCCCGGCCGTGTTGATCGTCATCCGAGATCTGATCTCGAGCTTGTCTCCTGATATCATGTCCGTGGCGCGAACACCCTCCACCGTGTCGCGCTCACCGATGAAGCTGTCTACTGCCACGTAGTTGGCTACGCTGGCACCAATGGATTGCGCCTGTCGTATACATGCCAGCAGCGCCCGGTCTGCATCCAGCAACTGTCCGTCGTACCAAACTGCCCCGCCGGTTAGTCCTGTCTCGTCTACACCCGGGATGAGTCGTTTGCATTCTCCGCGGGAGATCAGATGCGCCTGCGCTATCTGCCTGTCGACAGGCAGGTCGTGATTACATCCTCGCTGCAGGAAATTGTAGACCTGCATTGCCGGTCCCATTGTAAGCGGACCGCGGGTGGCCCAACCATACAGGGGAATGACGAACCTGAGGGGACGCACGAGGTGTGGTGCGGCCCGTAGCCAGAAACGACGCTCCCGCACCGACTGACGCACGCGCCGGAAGTCGGCGTGTTGCAGGTACCGCAGCCCTCCGTGAATCAGCTTGAGCGAGTTGTGCGACGTCTCCCCACCGAAATCTCCGCGGTCTACGAGCGCGACGCGGAAACCACGCAGAGCCGCATCGCGCGCCACACATGCTCCATGAATCCCCGCACCAACCACCAAGAGATCGTACGTCTCGGTGGTAAGCCTCCCAACGTCGCGCTTCACGCGTCCTCCTTGCGGGCGAACGCCATCAAGTGGTGCCCGGTGCGGCGTACCAAGGGCCGCGGTATCAGATTGAACATGCGGACGAAAGCCAGGTTGAATATCTTGGCTTTCCAACCCTCATGTACCTTGGTGGCAACCGGAAATCGCTCGGGAATGATCTTGATTTCGCTAAACCGATCTAGAAGTGCGCGAAACTGGCTGATTGTGTAGCGGTGGAAGACCGGCGAGTCGAGGTGATCGATTTGGGTTTTCATCACTTTGTGCAGCACATTGAGCCAGGACCGCTTGTTAACCGTCATGATGATGGCAAGGCCTCCAGGCTTGAGAACCCGATGGATTTCGCTCACCATGGCGGAAGGATTGGGTGTGAAATGCAGCACAGTGTGACAGTAAACAACGTCGAAACTGTTGTCTTCGAATTCCATCCTCTCACCGTTCATGACGTAGAACTCGCCGGTGAGTCCACGCTGCTCGAAGTTGTGCTGGGCGAGTTCGATGGAGTGTGGTGCCAAATCGACTCCGACGACCTGCGCGCCGCCCTTGGCAAAGCGACTCAGATCGTTACCCACTCCACAACCGAGGTCCAGTACTCGCTGTCCTGCAAAGCCGTTGAAATCAACTAGCTTCGGTAGGTAGTGCAGCTTCTCAAAACGGTATTCTTCCGTCTCTCGAAAGAATCCAGCCGTTCCTGCCTCACTCTTGGCGACCTTCCAATCGTGTACGTTGTTTTCCCAGAACTCGCGTACTTCCGCCAGTTGGGTGTTCGCGCCGTTGGATTCGGCGGTCTCAAGCTTCATCATGTTCATCTGCCTGACCAGGTCATGCGGCTTGTCGCCGTTTTGACCCTGTAGGGAGTTGCTGTAGCAAACCGTCCAACCGCTCCATGTACGCTTCCTCGCTGTATTCTTCACGGGCAAGCTGTGCCGCCTGTGCAGCAAGTCTCTTGCCATGAGCCGTATCCGACAACACCCGCTCCAACCCCTCAGCAATTGCTTCAGGCGTTGGTTCCACTAGCTCGGAACAATCTCGGTTGAACACCTGTGTATGTGATCGAATGTTTGTTGCCACTACCGGTTTTCCGGCCCGCAGGTACTGGTAGACCTTCAGCGGAGTGTTGGTACCCTTCGACCGAGTGGTCACCAAGACGTCCGCGATGCGGTGGTATCCGAACACATCAGTCGGCGGTACGGCCGGGACAAACAACATCGATGAGTCGACCCGGTGCTCACGGGCCACGTCCCGCAGCCCAGCTATCTGCTCTGGGGTGCCGCCGACCAGAACGAACTTCACGTCTCGAACGCTGCGCGTGACCCTCTCTGCGGCTGCAACCAGCAACTCCAGACCTTGGTACGACTCCAGCGTTCCGGTGTACAGCACCACCTTCTGATCCTCGACACCCAGCCGTTGCCGCAGGTCTCGCGCTTGGTCCTCGCCGAAGTCGGGTACGTCGAAATCAAGCGTGTTTTCGATGAGTGAGTGCGGACCTTTGTATCCAGAAGCCACGACGTGGTCTTTTAATTCTGGGCAAATAGTGATGACCGCGTCCGCGCCGTTCAGCGTGTACATCTCCGACCGCCTGAACGCCGCCACAATCGGTGGCCAATTGAACCTGCCGAAGTTGTTGAACTGCTGTGGCAAGCTCGAGTGCATATCATACAGGTGAGGGATCCCTTTCGATCGCGCGATGCGTACGCCAAGGACGCCCGCTTCCTCATGTGTATGAACCAGATCGTAGTCGCCGCCGCCCGCCATCTTGTACGCCATCGCGAACAGAGGAATGTCGAGCATGATCTTGGTAAACGAAGGCCCTATGGCAACGTCGTGCACCCACGGCGGC